>JBJKPL010000283.1:0-4255 GCA_046706345.1 Candidatus Sulfidibacterium sp. | reverse complement strand
GTCTTCTGTCTTCAACCTTCGCTCCTTTCCCAAATCTTTCTATTTTTACATAAAAGAAAGAAACCGACCCATTCATGGAAGAAACATTGATAAAAAATCACTGGAGCAATTTGGTCAAGATCCTGTTCACTTCGCTCATTGCGGCGCTGTTTGCTTTTTCGCTGGTCCGGTTCCTTTCGGAGCTCACCCTGCTTTATTTCAGTTACGATCTGAACATCCAGGCCGTCCTGCATCTGAAAAGCATTCAGTTCCTGACCCAGTCGGCCAGCCCCGACTGGACGCGCGACAGCATCATCACCATCTACCTTTCCAAACCTTTCATGAGTCTGCTGCTGGCCCTGGCCGGGATGATCATCTATGCCCTGATCCGGCGCAAAAGCCAGGCATTTTATTTCTTCCTGATCTGGCTCATCCTGTTTGCCCTCGACAACGCCTTCGGAACCTTTGCCCAAAACGGCATCTTTAAGACCGGAACTTATGAAGTGACTGCCCTGATGGATTTCGGCAGCATCATGATGATGGTGGTGGTCATGCTTTCTTTTTACTTTTTATACCTCTCGGGTGTGGGAATGGGAAAGCTGGTCATGCTCAGCCTGCCGGAGGAATTTTCCAAAAACAAAAGGATCCGGTTTCCCTACTTCCTGACGGCTTACCTCCTGCCCTGGTTGCTGACTTTTGGCATCATTTTTTCCAAAAGCGACGCCGGATCCCGGACGATTTATCTCTTCGGACTGATCATTTTGATCCCGACGTTGTGGTCGCAGCGGTCGGAGGATGGTTACCGGCTGGAGCCCCTGCCTCCGCTGATGTATGTTGATCTGATGAGTTCAATATTCTATTTCATAGGAATTTATCTCATGTACACCATGTTGTCTTCCGGGATCAGGATCCTGTAACCTTTTCCACTCATAACCGCCTTCCAGAATTATCGTATCACCCATTGTTCATGTGTTAAAAAAGGTTAATTTTAGCCTTTCCAAGTCATTCAACAAAAAACAATACCATGAAACAAAACCTCACCTTGAAATCGTTTCTGCTTCTGTTGGTTTTTATGCTCAGCATTTTTACTGTGGAAGCCAGGACGAAGAAAAAGACAACCGCCAAAGAAGACACCCTCAAAGCCAGTGTTTTCAGTGGCATGAAATGGCGCGGCATCGGGCCTGCATTCACCTCGGGGCGTATTGCGGACTTTGCCGTTGAACCGGGAAATCCCAGCCACTTTTATGTGGGCGCTGCCGCCGGCGGCATTTGGGTTACCTACGATGACGGTACTACTTTTAAATCCGTTTTCGATCACAAAGGCGCCTATGCCATCGGCTGCCTGGCCATGGATCCCAACAACCACCATGTGGTATGGGCCGGAACAGGCGAAAACAACAGCCAGCGTGCCCTGGGCTACGGGAATGGCGTGTGGAAGACCACCGACGACGGAAAAACCTGGAAAAATATGGGATTGAAAGACTCCCGTCAGATCGGAAAGATCCTGATCGATCCGCGGAATTCCGACGTCGTGTATGTGGCCGCCATGGGCTCTGCCTGGGGACCGGGTGAACAGCGCGGCGTTTTTAAAACCACCGACGGCGGTAAAACCTGGAAAAAAGTATTATATATTTCCGAAAATACCGGCGTCCGCAGCCTGTGCTTCGACCCCCGTGATCCGGACGTACTCTATGCCGGCGCACTGCAAAGACGCAGAAGATCGTTCACTAAGATCGGCGGCGGTCCGGAATCGGCCTTCTATAAATCCACCGACGGCGGAACGACCTGGACCAAACTCACCGACGGCATTCCCAACGTGGACAAGGGCGGTATGTCTATTGCCGTTTCGCCTGCCAACCCGGATATCGTCTATGTGATGTTTGAAGCTTCCAACGGTAAAGGCGGATTCTACCGCTCCACCAACCGCGGCGCTTCATTCAAAAAGATGAACGACTATTACAGCAGCGGCCAATACTTCAGCGAACTGTATCCCGATCCGGTGGACCCCAACAAAGTCTATTCCGTGGATACCTACGGCATGATGACGCTCGACGGCGGAAAGACCTGGAAAGAAATGGGAGATTACAAACGCCATGTGGATGACCACGCCTACTGGATCGATCCGAAAGATACAAAGCACATGCTTATCGGATGCGACGGCGGGATCTATGAAACCTGGAACGGCAACAAGACCTTTGTCTTCAAAAACACCCTGCCGGTAACCCAATTTTATCACGTCTATGCCGACAACAGCAAACCCTTTTACTGGGTTTATGGCGGAACACAGGACAACAACAGCCTGGGCGGTCCTTCCCGAAATCTGAAAGAAGGCGGCGTCACCAGCGGGGAATGGATCACCACCGTGGGCGGTGATGGTTTCTTCCAGGCCGTGGATCCCGACAATCCGGACATCGTTTATTCCTCCTATCAGTATGGGAACATCTACCGCTACGATAAAAAATCAGGCGAACGCCTCAAGATCAAACCCATGCCGAAAAAAGGCGAAAAGACCTTCCGCTGGAACTGGAATGCACCGTTTATCGTCAGCAGCCACCAGCACACCCGGCTTTACATGGGCGCCAACAAACTTTTTGAAAGCGATGACCGGGGCGATACCTGGAAAGAGATCAGCGGCGATCTGACCCGTGATATGGACCGGAACCATTTTAAGGTCATGGGAAAATACTGGCCGGAAAGCGCCGTAGCCAAAGACGTATCCACTTCGCTGTGGGGAACCATCGTGGCCGTGGCCGAATCACCGCTACAGGAAGGTCTGCTGGCAGTGGGTACCGATGACGGCGTGGTGCAGGTTACCGACAACGACGGACAGACCTGGACAAAAACCACCACGTTCCCCGGGGTTCCTGAATACACCTATGTCAGCCATGTCACCCCTTCGAACTTTGACAAAAATGTCATTTTTGCCTCTTTCGACAATACCAAAAGCGACGACTTCAACCCGTATCTGCTGAAAAGTACGGATCAGGGAAAAACCTGGTTCTCCATTGCCGGCGATCTTCCCAAAGAACCGGTACACACCATCGTTCAGGATCCGGTAAACAAGAACCTGCTTTTCGCCGGACTGGAATTCGGTTTGTATTTCACGCTGGACGGCGGTCACCACTGGATGAAACTGGGCAGCGGCATGCCGGACATTCAGGTTCCGGATATCTTCATTCAGCAGCAGGACAGCGATCTGGTGGCAGCTACCTTCGGACGCGGCATTTACATCATGGATGATTATTCCGCGTTGCGGCACCTGACCGCGGAAAAGCTGAACAACTCCAAGGCGCTGTTGTTCCCCGTAAGGGATGCTCTGATGTACATCCAGCAGGACGACCGTTACGGAACGGGATCGGCGTTCTTCCAGGCCCCCAATCCTCCTTTCGGAGCCACTTTTACCTATTATGTAAAAGATGTACCCCAGACGCTGAAGGAAATGCGTCTGAAGAAGGAAAAGGAACTGTTCAAGGAAGGACAGCCCATTCCGCAACCGAACCAGGAAGAACTGAACAAGGAAAAGAACGAAACGGGACCGTATCTTGTCTTCACCATCAAATACAAAGACGGAACCGTGGTTCGTAAACTTTACAAACCGGCACAAAAAGGCATCCACCGGGTGACCTGGGATCTGCGGTATCTGAATCCGGGACCCGTGCGGTTGAAAAAGAACCATGAGTACGACCCCATGAACGACGGACAGAGCGGCATGCTGGCCTTACCCGGTGATTATACCGTTGAAATGTCGATGTTCCATGACGGTAAGATGGATCCGCTGGCCGGGCCCGTGAACTTCAAAGCCGTGGTCTTGAACAACACCACCCTTCCGGATAAAGACCGCGCTGCCCTGAATGACTTCTTCGGTCAGCTGGAAGACCTGTGGCGCGTGACCACCGGTGCCCGTCAGTATCTGAACAACCTGACCAGCAAGACCGCTTACGTCCAGCAGGCCATCCAGATCACCGACGGCGCTACGCTGGAAATGAAAAACGAGGCCCAGAGCCTGAAAGAAGAGCTGGAAGACATCAACCACACGCTGAACGGCAAGCGGCCGAAAGCCAGCTTTGAGGAAATTCCGCCGGAAACCATGCCGTTGATGAAACGGCTGAATGAAGCCATTTATGCTTCCTGGCAGTCCACATCGGCTCCGACGGCAACACAAAAGATGAATTATCAGATCGTGAAGGATGAAATGCCGGCCTTGCTGAACCGTTTGCAGAAAGCCGATGACCGGCTGAAAGCACTGGATGCAAAACTGGATGCGTTGAAAGCACCC
>JBJKPL010000282.1:0-4427 GCA_046706345.1 Candidatus Sulfidibacterium sp. | reverse complement strand
GGCGGCAACTTGTTTTCTGAACTCTTTTTCGGTACTTAAAGCGTGTCCGCTTCCTGCCACCGGGTTGACAATAAAGGCCCATGCCGGGCGATTTGTTTCTTTCATATTTCTATTGACTAAGGTAAGGCTGATGCGATCTGGGTTTTTACCTTATCTATGATCTCCCGGTCGTCCAGGTGTTGGAGGCCCTGATACGCAATCGGCGGATGAATCCGGGCGGATAATTTCACGGGATAATTAAAGTAAAAACGGTTTTTGGGTTTGAATTCGTAAAATCCCCGCAAGGTTACCGGCAGGATGTCAAGCTGACTGGCTTTCAGCACATGTAGAAAGCCTTTGTGAAACCGGCTCAGCTCGCCGGTAATGGTCCGGGTGCCTTCGGGAAAGATGGCCACGGTCTGGCTTTCCGTATTGTGGATCAGCTCTCCGATCATGTTTTTGGTGTTCTTCAGGTCGCTGCTTTGCATGGGGATGTAATGGATCATCCTGAGTACTTTGCCAAAGACCGGGATCTGTGTCAGGTTGGCCCGTCCGAACCAGGAAATGTTGGCATTGATGGCCATGATGCCCATGATGTCGAACAAACTGGAGTGGTTGGTAAGCAGGATGTATTTCTGTCCGGGATGGATGTGTTCCCTGCCTTCGATTCGGTAAAACTTGCCGATCATCAGAAAAGAACCGCGGGCCCAGAAACGGATGACCGCCGGCAGGGATTTCTCAAAACCCACCGTATGAAGGAACAGCACCGTCAGTACGATAAAAAAGGTAAAGGGGTACAACAAGCCGTAAGACAGGACCGTATAAGTATAAAGTAAAGGACGCCTCATGCTGCTTTCCAATAATAGCAACACAATAATACGATTTTCTTTCAATAGTTTACATAAACTATCAAATTACTCGGATAAAGGGGGTTAACAGAAAAGGCTTCCCATTTCGGAAAGCCTTTTCTTTTTTATTATCGGGCGGGAATGTCCAGTGTGGCATCCGGCAAGCCTTCGGTGGTGGCAGTGAGCCGGATGGTTCCTTTCCGGTTGGTGGATTCAATGGCCACCATGCATTTCCCGAAAAAGGCATTGCAATGGTGGGCTTTAAAGGAATGATGGCTGGTTTCGTCGCCGTTAGCCACCCCTACGATCCGGCCCGGCCCTGTGACATTGAATTGCACCCGGTTGGCGGCATCGGGCACCAGATTGCCGTCTTTGTCGGTTATCCGCACCGTTACAAAGGCAATGTCCTTATTGTCGGCCGAAAGTTCGGTATGGTTAGATGAAAGCGCCATTTGGGCTGCAGGTCCGGCCGTTCTTTCTTCCACGACTTTGATCTCTTTCCCGTCTTTGTAAGAAACGGCACGCAAGGTCCCTGGCTCAAAATGCAGTCGCCACATCACATGAAATTCGCCGGCTTTCTTATGCCGTACTCCCATGGGTTTACCGTTCAGGAAGAGTTGTACCGAGTCGGCGTTGTTATAATACGCCCAGATGTCCACCCGCTGTCCCGGTTTCCAGTTCCAGTGCGGAAAGATGTGCAGCACCGTATCCTTGGTCCATTCGCTCTGGTACATGTAATAGATGTCCTTGGGGAAATTGGCCAGGTCGAGGATGCCGAAATACGAACTCCGTGACGGCCATAGAAATGGCGTCGGCTCTCCGATGTAGTCAAATCCTGTCCATACGAACATGCCGGAAACGTAAGGGTTCTCCTTCACCACTTTCCAGTCGGCTTCGTGGGTGGAACCCCAGGGGGCACGCCAGTTGTCGTAGGATGAACAGAAATTGTTATCCGTATGGAACGGCACACGCCAGTCTTTGGGCTCGATGGTCAGCGAATCGGAAGGCATCGTATAGTAACCGCGGGTTTCGAAAGCTGAGGCGGCTTCCGTCTGGATCACCGATTTGCCGGGATAGACCTTCGGGAATGACACCAGGTTGGCATTATGGTAGTTGATGCCGATCAGGTCGGTGGCCCCGCAGTTGATGAGCGGATTGCTGGGTTCCGGGTCGTCGTTGGCAGTCGAGATGGGACGCGTGTTGTCCAGGCTGCGAACCAGCGCGCACAGGCTTTCCATGATCGAATCGGCCTGATGTATTTCGGCTTTGGTCTTCGCATGCTGGTTGGGAATTTCGTTGCCCACACTCCAAATGATCACGCTGGGGTGGTTCCGGTCGCGACGCACCTGATCACTCAGATCGCGTTTGTGCCATTGGCTGAAATACTGTGAATAATCGTATTTGATTTTGGGAATATTCCACATGTCAAAAGCTTCGTCCATCACCAGGAAACCCATGCGGTCGGCCAGATCCAGAAATTCGGGATCCGGCGGGTTGTGGGACGTCCGCAGGGCATTGCATCCCATGTCTTTCAGCAGCTGAAAACGGTATTCCAGCGCACTTTTGTTAAAGGCCGTTCCCAGGCATCCCAGGTCATAATGATTACAGGTGCCCAGGATCTTCAGGTGTTTGCCGTTGAGGAAAAAACCCTCTTTGGGGTCAAAACGGAAATAACGGATGCCTACATTGGTACTTTCCCGGTCCGTGACCTTGTTGCCGACCTTCAGCGAAGACACCAGCTTGTAGAGATACGGGTCGTCAGGCGACCACAGATGCGGGTTTTTCAACTCCAGGGTGGTATAGGCTGTTCCCCCTTCCACCGGAAATACCGATTGTGCCACCAGCTTTCCGGCGGCGTCAAACAGCTGTGCCTTGATGGTGGCGTCTGCACCGGCATGCAATACCGTTTGGAACTGTGCTTTCACTGTGGCGGCCGTGGATTTCACATCGGGAGTGGTCACATAAATACCCCAATGTGCAAAATGATCCGGATTCAGGTACACCAGCCGCACATCGCGGTAGATCCCCGATCCGCTATACCAACGTGAGTTGGGCTGCTGTGAATTGTCCACCCGTACGGCGATGACATTGGGCTTATCCCAGTTCAGATAAGGCGTCAGATCATATTGGAACGAGATGTAACCGTTGGGACGGTATCCCAGCAAATGGCCGTTGATCCAAACCTTGCTGTCACGATATATTCCATCGAAATCAATAAACACCTGTTTTCCTTTCAGGGATTTGTCGGGGGTAAAGGTCTTCCGGTACCAACCGATCCCGCCGTTCAGGTATCCGCCGCCGGGACCGGCCGGGCTGTTTTTATCAAAAGCCAGCCCGATGCTCCAGTCGTGGGGTACATCCAGCAGCTGCCAGGAGGCGTCTTGATAGGCAGGGGTCTGAGCATCTGTCAGGTCACCCAGGTGAAAACGCCAGTGGTCGTCGAAATTACGCACCACCCGTGGCTTTTGCTGTGTGGTTGTGCAAGCGTTGAATGCCGCAAAAAAGAGCATTAAAAGCAAAAATTTGACTTTTCTTTTCATGTGAGTATTTCTTGTTTTGGTGTATCGAAATTATTTAACGTGGTCAATTACTCTGACGTAGGGATACAAATAGAACCCGTAATGATAAACAACGTCCGTCGGGAGCCGGTATTGTTTCATGGGACGTGCCAGCGGCGACCAGCTGTTGATGCCGCCCACCCCCATTTGAAAGCCGTCCAGGTTGACGGTAAAGTAATTCCGTGTGGGCAGGTCGTCGATGTGTTTGGCCTGTTCCAGATCCTGCAGTGAATAGGGCCACGCACTGACGTCCAGCGTCGGGTCGCCCCTTACGGCCAGCCCCTGCGTTCCTTCAGCATCGGTGAAACGCACCCACCGCACCCCGTCGCGGTTGCCGTTGGCCTGCGGCCGCACGTAATCCGTCCACAGCGTGTCTGCCTTCCCTGAATAAAGTCCTACCATGGCACCCGACTGACGGTCGATGTAGTTTTCCTGTGGCCCGCGGCCGTACCAGGTCTCGGTGCCGTATTCTTTTGGAATGCGCATCGACATGCCCACCAGCGGGAGATAGGACGGTACATTTCCAACCGGTGTCAGCGTCTCCTCTACCCGGATCACCGCGTTCTCAAAAACAGTGTATTTCAACTGCCAGGTGGTGGCTCCCACCGGCAAGGTGCCGTCCACGGTAACGGTGATGGAATGGTCCTCGTTGTTCTTGACAGCCACGGAAGTCACTTTCCGGTTTTGGGCGGCATCCTTCCAGGCATCCAGCGTGCCTTTCCATCCGGCATGATCGTTGTCGGTGGGTGCCCGCCAGAAATTGGGAGCCAGCGGGCCGCTGAGCAATGCCGTTCCGTTCCATATTAAAGCTTGCAGTGCTCCGTTGTGTTTGTTGATCTCTGCCGAGAAATTACTTCCTTTTAGTGTAATAAACGTATCAGTATTGTCCACTTTTAGGGGTGTCCCGATGGCTTTTCCCGGTTGGAATGCCGGCGCTACGGCCCAGGGCATTTTAAACTGGGCCCAGGCCACGGTAAAACCTTTGCCTGCCCACAGGGTCGGGTGCTTTAAAGTGGCGGAAAGGTTCAGGAAATATTCGCTT
>JBJKPL010000281.1:0-13442 GCA_046706345.1 Candidatus Sulfidibacterium sp. | reverse complement strand
GTATAACTGCATTTTACCGGGCGAGTTAAAAGCGAGAGGATTTAAGAAATAGTGTTTTTCAGCAACCATCCAGGGACACTTATCGTGCTTAAAAAGTTCAAAGTGAGCTTCTTTGGTATAATAATTGCATCTAAAATCCTAAACTTATTAAATACGCCATCATGAAAACTAAATTTTTCCCGCCCCTGCTTTTAATCATTCTGACATTATCTCTGACGGCCCCATCCTGTAATAAAGGTAATGACAATCTGCAGAGCGGATATGTCTTGGCTACTTTTACAGGGCAAGACTACACCATGACCATGTGCAGCGGCGGATATTACTTCAAGGTTAACGACACGCTGTACAGAGCCTACGACATCGTCCAAAATTCGGTGATAACCGAAAACACGAAGTTTCCTAAAGTCTGTTTGATCAAATTTGAAAAACCTACGGGAGGGTGTTACGATGTGGTAACCCATCTTGTGAAGATCACAGCGATCCAAAATTTTCAATATCCGTGAACAGGAAAACTAAACAAAGAAACACGGAATCCTTTCACACAAATATCCTAAACTCGCTTTTTATCATTTATAATAGCTGAGTTTTTGTGCAGATAATTATAATTTTGGCACGAATACTAAGGCATGAAAAATCAATGCTGAGCGCAGTCGATCCAAAATTTCATGAAGAAAGATAAGAAACGAATCAGTGCATTAGCTTACCAGCACCTCATAACACCTGATATGAAGGCAACACCACAGGAACGGAATTTTGCCGAGTGTCCCTGTACGAAGAAATGCAGCTTACACGGCGAATGTCTTTTGTGCATCGCTTACCACGGCAGGAAGCATCAGCTTCCCCGGTGTGAAAGATAAAAAGAGCCAGCTCACGATTTACGAAACTAAACAGACCGATATGAGTACCATCAAATTAGTCTCCGCCGACCATTTGGATGAAGTTATGGAAATATACAGAGCCGCCACCCGTAAGATGGATGAAATGAACATCTTACAATGGGACGAGGATTATCCATCACGTGAGATCATCGAGGAAGACATTCAGAAAGAAACCATGTACGGATATTTTGAGGGCGATGAACTCTGTGCTGTCGGCGTCCTTAACGAAAAGCAATCAGAAGAATACAAAGAAGTCGCGTGGAAATTCCCGGATGACCAGCCGTTGGTGCTGCACCGGCTGGTGGTATCTCCCAAGCACCAAAACAAAGGCATCTCCAAACAGATGATCCGGTTTGCAGAAGAATATGCAGAAAAACACCGATACAAAACCATCCGGTTCGACGCCTTTATGGAAAATCCGGTTTCTACAGGTGTTTACAGAAGAGCGGGCTATACGGTAAGCGGCACCGTTACCTTCCGGAAAGGAGAATTTTACTGTTTTGAGAAGAAGACTTCACATTACACAGAATAAACCCCAGTTATAGTCTGTAAATCAACCCCAACCGGAACATTTGGGAATAAACTGTGCCGCCGGGTATCATTCCGGCTTCATAATTGGTAAGTCCGTAGGAATATCCAAGGGTCAGGCCGAAATGTTTATAATAATTGTTCAGATCGATACGAAGCCGGCTATCCGGTTCAGGTTTATGACGTTTCACTGTGGTTACAAAACGTCCGTAACTCGAATTGAAAGTTGCCTTTTCTACACTACTGAGGCAAAATGCGATATCCGCACCCAATGTTATATCAGTTTTTATGCCCTCCAAAATACGCATCCTGCATCCCACAAAAGGATGAATATTAAAAAAATCATGGGTCAAGGTAGCGCTCCCAGTTCCATCTGGCGGATAATCCGGATAAGCTGCCATGCTATTAGGGTTATAATAGGAGAAGAAATTATCAATTTTTACTTTGCTGGACAACGACTCATAACCGGCCTGAATCCCATAAATTAAATGGTTGATTGTTACTTTTTGAATCTGCAGCGCGATGCCATATGAAAATGAGCTCTCTCGGCCATAAGGATTATTTGTATAACCAGTCATCGTCACAGTATCTGGATTGTAAAAAGAAGATTCCACCGCGTTCTTCCCCCTGAAAGAAAAGAATCCTGATGTCAAATGGATGGAAAACTCTGTGGATTGTCCGAAAACAGAGGCCGAGAAAAGAATAGCCAACAGAAAAGTAAACAGACGTTTCATAAGACAGGTTTTATAAGATGCATCAAAAGTTGCAAATATGGTGCCAAAACAGGGAGAAGGGCCTTGCAAAGTGCCTCGAACTGAGCCTGTATAATAATTAACAACCTCCTGTTAACTAAGGCTTGCTGATCGCCCAAAAAAGGCCTTTTTCTTTTGTAACTTTGAATTTTCAGCCCGGTACCATGAACAAAACAGGCCTTTTTGTAACCATTTCTTTTGTGATTGTCCTTCTGGCAGGAGGCTATTATTTTATGAGCCGTCGGGGAAATACGAACGGGGACCCCTGGAAAATGATCCCGGACACCCCGGCTTTCGTGTTACAAACCGACCAACCCGGCGCCCTGTACGACAAGCTTTCGCAGGACAATGAAATGTACAAGGGTCTGAAA
This sequence comes from Candidatus Sulfidibacterium sp., assembly GCA_046706345.1. Taxonomy (GTDB): domain Bacteria; phylum Bacteroidota; class Bacteroidia; order Bacteroidales; family F082; genus Sulfidibacterium. The sequence goes on along the minus strand of JBJKPL010000281.1, from coordinate 10,913 downwards.
GGCATCCAACAGATGGCGGCGCTCGATAAATCCATTCAACAGTTTCTCGACATCATCGGGAGCCACCAGGAAATCAACGACAAAATAATGGATTCGCCTTTTTATCTGTCAGTTTACGGAGATTCCACCGCAGGGAAAGCCCGTTTTCTGGCACTTTTCAGCATCCATGAAGCCATCAAAATAAGCCCGATCCGCAAGCTGATCGCGGAAAGCGATTCCGGCCCAGGGATAAAAATGTCCGTTCAGGGTCAGGGTAGCCGGAAAATGCTGGACGTTGCCGATACGCTGACGCATCAGCGGTTTTATGTATCGGTTCTCAACGGCGTGGTGATGCTTTCTCAGTCAACATCCTTATTGCAGAAAGCGCTGAACAATTATCACAACAACAATTTCACGAATTCGGAAGCCTTCCTGGAGGTTGCCAAAACCTCGGGCAAGATCGTCGACGCGCGGCTTTATATCAACTACCCTGAGATGGTAAAGCTGTTGGCTGAATTCGTCAACAAAGACCATCGGGATGATCTGTTGAAACTCTCGGATTTTGCAAAATGGACCGAAGTGGATCTGATCCTGAAGTCGAAAGACGTGCTCCTTTCGGGATTCACCTTCACCGGTCCCCACGATCTGCTATCGCAATATGACCAAAAGAACAGTGAAAGCACCAACCTTTATTCCCTCTACCCTTTCAACAGCAATGTGGCACTGAACAGAACGCTCCAACAGTTTTCAAAATCGGAAGCAATCAGTCGGCTGAAGAACTTCCGGCAGGTATTTCGTAACAGCCTGAAAGATCTGATCGGGGTGAGCCAGGAAGTGGGTTATGTCGCCAATGCCCTCAGTCCGAAGGAGCTCACCGACAAAAGCTGGGGCGTCATCAGCTTTACCGATGAGCTGAAAGGGCAAACCGCGCTCAAAAACCTGGCTTTAAAAAGCAGCGGTTCCTGGACCAAAAGATATGGCGATCATCTCATCCGGAAAATCAACATCAAAGACTTACTGCCCACCCTTTACGGGAAGATCTTTTCAGGAATTCAGCGCGAATATTATACCATTCTCAACGGCAGTGCGGTTTTCGGGCACAGCCCGGAGGATCTGATCCAGCTTATCCATTATTACGATACGGGGAAAACCCTGGACCTGAATGACAATTTCAAGGCCTTTTCCACCAACATGCTGCGTGCTTCCAACGTAACCTTTCAATTACAAATAAGAAGCTTTCTGGACATGCTGCCCCGGTATCTCGAACCCAAAACCAGCAGCAAGCTGGAAGCTTCAAGGGCTGTTCTGAAGGATTTTCAGTATTTTTCGATGCAGTTCAACCGTGAGCATTCGATGTTCTACACAAATATTGCACTCGAATACAATCCTGCCTTTAAAGAAGAAAATCTGGCCCTGTGGAAAATCCAGCTGGAAGACTCCATTGTGGGAAAGCCTTATCTTGTCAGGGACCACCGCAATGGGAAATACGACATCATTGTGTTTGACCGTGGCGACCACATGTATTTCATCGATTACAACGGTAAGATCCTTTGGACCAAACGTCTGCCGAGCTTACCCATCGGAAAGATCTATCCGGTGGATTATTACAAAAACGGCAACATCCAGTATCTTTTCAACACCGCCAACAACCTGTTCCTGATTGACCGGGAAGGTCATTTTGTGGGAGATTACCCCATCCCCATTCATCCGGAGGCCACCAACGGACTTACGGTATTTGATTACACCAACCGGAAAGATTACAGGATCATGCTGGCGCAGGCCGATGAAAAGATCCACGATTATACCATCAAAGGCAATCCCGTCAGGGGCTGGCACTACCCGCAAATGCCCGACATCACCGTGCAATCCATTTACCGGCTGCTGACCAGCCGAAAGGATTACATCATCATCACCGACCTGCAGAACAACATCAAGATCGTGGACCGGCGGGGGCGTCAGCGGATCTATCTGAAGAGCGACTTCAAAAAGGCCAAAAATTCGGCCTTCTACCTGAACCGAACCAACAACAAAGGCATCATCCTGACCACCGACGTGCAGGGGCAGCTGGTCTATATCGCCCGCAACGGACGCATTTCATATACCAGCTTCGGGAATTTCTCGCCCGATCATTATTTCCTGTATGATGATTTCAACGGAGATTTCGTCAACGACTTCATCTTTATCGACCACCGCAAGCTCACCGTCTTCAACCGCTTTAAAAAAGTGCTTTTTTCCTATACCTTTTCAAGCAACATCGATGTGCAGCCGGAATTCTTTTCGCTCGGCGGCAAACAAAAAGTGCTGGGAGTAGTGGCCTCTCATGAAAACACCATTTATCTGTTCGACAGCCAGGGCAATATCCTGATCGGCCGGGGACTCACGGGAGCCACCCCGTTTACGGTAGGCAGTCTGAACCGAAGCGGTGACATTAACCTCATCACCGCGGCAGGCAACACGCTTTATAATTACAGGCTGAAATAGCGTTTTTAGCGCATATCTTCCGGTTTTCCGTAACCCGGAAAATCTTCGGGCCGGAAAGTAAATGTGCCGGGGGCCACTTTTAAATTGGTGCGGAAATTGGAAATGTGATACGTAAACACATTGCCTTGTTTATCGAACAACGAAATATCCTTCAGCTCCAGATTCGATTCATTGATCACCAGTTCCAGTTTTTTATAGGTCGTTTCTTTCTTGGATGTCAGCACCAGTGTTTTCAGATGGCTGTCCTTGTCGCCCCGTTTATCAAAACGCGCTTTGTAATCCACATACCTTTTCAGGATGGCCGTGGGAGAAAAGCTGTTCGGGTTGGAAGGATCCACCGAGTTCAGCATCACCTCCTTGGAATCTTTAATGACAGTCCAGACGTTTTTCCCGTCCGAAATAATGATCTGTCCTTCGAGTTCGATCCTGAACTTATCTCCTTCCACGAAAATGGTTCCGGTTTTCTTCTCATGGATATCCATCTGTTTGTTATCCATGGTATAGGTCAGGTTGGCTTTGAAATTATGCAGCGAAGTCATCTTATCCAGCGTCTTCTTCAACAACTCTTCCGGGGAATTTTTTGCCTGCACGGCACCGGCAAACAACAGGGCTACCATCAGCAGCCATTTAAATCTTAACAAATCCTTCATACAAATTTCAAATTACTGTTCGTTATTTCTCATGTTTAAATCCTTCAAAAACTGTTCCAATGCCATCTCGTTGGCAACTTTAACTTCCCGGGCCTTGCTTCCTTCGAAAGGCCCCACAATGCCGGCGGCTTCCAGCTGATCGATAATCCTTCCGGCCCGGTTGTAGCCGAGTTTTAATTTCCGTTGCAACAGCGAAGTCGATCCCTGCTGGGTCTGGACGATGATGCGGGCGGCATCCTCGAAAAGCTCGTCGCGTTCATTGAGGTCAATATCGCCTACCGCTTCGTCCTGCTCATCATAATATTCCGGCAGGTGCAACGCATCGGGATATGCCCGCTGCTGGCCGATAAAATCGGTCATGCGTTCCACTTCGCTGGTGTCAATAAAAGCACACTGCAGGCGGATCAGGTCGTTTCCGGTAGACATCAGCATGTCGCCGCGTCCCACCAGCTGGTCGGCGCCACTGGAGTCGAGAATGGTCCGGGAGTCGATCTTGGAGATCACCCGGAAGGCGATACGTGCCGGGAAGTTGGCCTTGATGGTACCCGTGATGATGTTCACCGAGGGACGCTGGGTGGCAATGATCAGATGGATCCCCACGGCACGCGCCAGCTGCGCCAGCCTTGTGATCGGGCCTTCCACCTCCTTGCCTGCCGTCATGATCAGATCGGCAAACTCATCCACCACCAGCACCAGATAGGGCAGGAATCGGTGTCCGTGCAACGGATTCAGCTTCCTTTCCTTAAATTTGGCATTGTATTCTTTGATGTTCCGAACCTGGGCATCCTTCAGCAATTCATAACGATTGTCCATCTCGATGCTCAGCGAATTCAGAGTTCTGACAACTTTCCGCGTATCCGTGATGATGGCTTCTTCCGAATCGGGTAGTTTGGCCAGATAATGGCGCTCGATCCTTGAATACAGCGTCAGCTCGACTTTTTTTGGATCCACGAGGATGAACTTCAGCTCCGCCGGATGTTTTTTATACAACAGGGATGCAATGATGGCATTCAATCCCACGGATTTTCCCTGTCCGGTTGCACCGGCGATGAGGATGTGTGGCATCTTGGTCAGGTCGACAACATAACTCTCGTTGGCGATGGTTTTCCCAAGGCCCAGAGGAAGTTCCATCTTGGAATGCTGGAATCTTTCGGATTCCAGGATCGAACGCATGGACACCAGGGTGGGGTTTTTATTCGGGACCTCGATCCCGACCGTTCCCTTACCGGGGATCGGCGCAATGATGCGGATGCCCATGGCGGCAAGGCTCAGGGCAATGTCATCCTCCAGGTTACGGATCTTGGCGATCCGGATGCCGGGAGCCGGCACAATTTCATATAAGGTGACGGTTGGGCCAATGGTGGCCTTGATCTTGGTGATGGCAATGGAATACTGATCGAGGGTTTCCACGATCTTTTTCTTGTTGGCTTCCAGCTCCTGCTGATCGACTTTCACATCTTCGTCGGAATTGCTCAGCAGATCGAGACCCGGATAACGGAAATCGGGCAGATCCAGGGTCGGATCAAACTCCGTATCCAGTCCTTTGTGATCCCCGGGAACGACCCGGGCCTTTTCTTCCACCTTTGGCTGTTCCACCGTCAGTTCAATGTCGCCCGAATTGGCAGCATCAGCGTCCGGTTCGGTAACTTCTTCTGCTACCATACCTTCATCTTCCAAAAAATCATCTTCCGGAAAACGATCTTCTGCAGTTTCCGTCTCCGGTTCCTCTTCCAAACCACTGTCTTCGGTAATGGAAAACTCTACGGTATTGTATTTATCTTCTGCAAGGGCGTTTCCGTTACGACCGGAAAGGACCTCCTCCTCTTCCCCGGAAATTCCTGCATCGGACACCCTGGATTTTTTCAGGAAATTAAAACTGAATCTGAATTTGATGAGCACAAAAATAGCCGGGACAAAGATCAAAAAGAAAACCAGTCCGACATTGCCAATCAGTTTCACCAGCAAAACATTCAGCTCCTGCCCGATGAGCCCGCCGAAAATATTCACGGGATCCCCTGGAAGGACGCCATTCATTGCCATCGGCAGCCACAACATCCCCATAAAGATGATCTGGAAAACCACCCAGGTGGTAAGGATCCGGATCTTGGCCAGAAGTTTCAGTCCCCAGGCAAAGACGAGCAAAGCCAGGAAATAGGCTCCTACGCCAAAGCTGTTCTGCACCGTCCAAAGCGAGAGAAAGGCGCCTGCCTTTCCGGTCCAGTTCCGCACCAGCGCCGCATGACCGCTGAAAGTATGCCCCAGGCCAAAAGCCCTGGAGACGAAGCTTTCGGGATTGCTGTCAAACCAGTTGATAAAAAAGGAGGTGATGGCCAACACCATAAAAACGGAAACCAGGATCAGGAAAAAGCCGATGATCCGCACCAGGCGGGGATCAAGGTTCCCCATCCGCTTTTTGGTGGAAGGAACTTTCAGCTTCTTCGGTTTCCCTTTCTTTTTTTCAGTTTTTTTGGGGGCGGCCTGCTTAACTTCCTTTAGTTTATTTGGTTTCAGCTTATTGCTTTTCAATGGCATTGAAATAATGATTTCTGCAAAAGTAAAAAATTAGCCTTATAATTCCTTTTCCGTTTCATTTTACTTCATCGGCAAAGAAAGGCGGATCGTATATCACAAAAAACGGGATCCCGAAAGTCCATCCAGCACACACGGCGCATTCGGGATAAATCAAATCGTATGGGCTTTCCAACGATCGGTTTTCAGATAAGCCCATGAGATCAGACTGATCAGAGAGCCGTAAAGCCATTCAGCGGTCCAGGCCAGGGTGACATTGCCATGGAAGATCTCTACCACAGAATAAGTATAGGCAATATACAACGTAAGCACCAGCAACTCGACATAAAGCGAGATGTTGGTCTTCCCGGTACCTGACACACCGCTCAGAAAAACAAAACCCAGCGAAAGCAGACAAGCCCCGACGCTCACAACCTTAAAGACCGGGATCCCCAGGGCAATCAATACGGGATCATTGGTATAAATCGACAACACATCTTTGGCAAACCCAAAGCTCAAAAGGACGATGACCAGTACACTGCCGATGCTGAGCAATGCAATCTTGTACACCAGTTTCATGACCTGTTTCGATTCGCCCTGCCCGATCAGAAAACTCACCAAGGAATTGGAAGCAGTGGCGTAGCCCCAGATAGGAACCATCAGGATCACATAGATACTTCGGATGATATTGGAAACAGCCAGGGAGCTTTTTCCCAGTTTTTCCACAAACAGAAAAAAAACAAACCAAACGGAAAGGCTGACGAACTGCTGCACCATCGTGGGAATGGCCACTTTCAGAATGCGTACCAGCCGCTCGGTCTCTATCTTCAGTTTCCGGAACAGGCCGTATTCCGAAACATCTACAAAATACCGGGTATAAATCACAAAATGGATCATGGCCGTGATTTCCGCCATGACCGAGGCGAGTGCAGCCCCTGCGATGCCCATGCGGGGGAAACCCGCCTTACCGAAAATCAAAAGGTAATCGAAGACAATATTTACAATCGCCAGCAGAAAGGTGTTGTAGCTGATCACCTTCGTACGGCCCAGGCCAATATAGAAAGAGCGGAAAACCACATTGATAAAGGCAAAGAAGATGCCGAAAGAGCGGTATTCCAGGAAAAGCGTCGTCGCCCGGTGAACGGCTTCGGACTTCACGCCGTAATCCAGGATCAGTACAGAGCCGAAGCGCAGGATGACAAACGCCACGAGTGACAAACCGATCAGAAACAAAAACGACTGGTTGACGACCCCACCGATGTCCGCAGGTTTATTTTCCCCATAACGGCGGGCCACCACAATCTGTTCTCCCTGTCCGAAACCCAGGCCCAACATATACACAGCAAGATAGAAGATCCCGCCCAGGGCACCGCCCCCCAAAGCCACCTCACCTACCCTTCCCAGAAAGGCAGTATCGGTGAAGTTGATGAGGTTCTGAGCCATACTCCCCAAGATGATCGGAAAAGCGACAGCCCAAATGCGCTTGTATGAAATGGATGATTGCATGAGCCTGCAAAAATAAGGTTTCTCTCCACGAAAACAGAAGATATTCATGAATAAAACCCGGGCAACAAAAGGAAATTTTTTGATGCCCTTTGCCCCTCAAAACCAGAATAAGTCAAAGAAATAAAGGAACAAAACACCTTTATAAAGGAACTTTTTCTAGTGGTATATCATTTTCTATGTATTTGACCTATATTTTCATTTCTATTTCCGTACTCTTTCCACAATATTCAAGCCTTTAAGGATTTTTGTATTTTTGCTTTTGTATTTTAAGCCTTGATATTCAACACATGCCCATGGAAGAAATATATAGAAGAATCAACGAACTATCTGAAAAATACCGCGACTACACAGCGGAAAATCTTTCTAAACTGGTCAGGATCAAATCCCTGAGTATGCAGGAAAAGGAAGTACAGCTCGAATTGAAAAGACAGATGGAAGAAGCCGGTTTCGATGAAGTTAAGATCGACGGGCTGGGCAATGTGATCGGAAGGATCGGCCAGGGGAAGAAAGTGATTGCCATCGACGGCCACATGGATACCGTAGATATGGGGAATATGGAAAACTGGGATTTCGATCCGCTGGGCGGTGAGATCAAAGACGGTTTTGTGCATGGCCGGGGTTCCGTGGATCAGGAAGGCGGCCCTGCGGCTTTTGTAACAACGGGCAGGATCCTGAAAGACCTGGAATTCGACCGGGATATGACGGTTTATTTTGTCGGCAGCGTGATGGAAGAAGACTGTGACGGCCTCTGCTGGAAATATATCGTGGAAGAAGACCACATTAAACCTGATTTTGCCATCAGCACCGAACCCACCAACCTGAACATCTATCGCGGGCACCGGGGTAGAATGGAGATCCGGGTGACATTCCGCGGGATCTCCTGCCACGGTTCCGCACCTGAAAGAGGCGACAACGCCATTTACAAAGCTTCACGGGCGGCGCTGGAAATCGAAAAACTCAACGAACGGCTGGCTTTTGATGAATTTCTTGGCAAAGGGACTGTAACGATTTCCGAGTTTAAATCCGGAAGCCCTTCGCTTTGTGCCGTGGCCGATTACGCGCACCTGCACCTCGACCGCCGGTTGACCTGGGGCGAAACAAAAGAAAGTGCGGTAAAAGAAGTCGAACAGGTTGTATCGCCTTTCGGCGGAAAAGTGGAAGTATTGTTCTACGAAGAAACGGCCTACACCGGCACACGTTACGGAATGGAGAAATATTATCCCACCTGGAAGATCCCGGAAGATCATGCAGTGGTACAAACAGGTGTGAAGGCCTACAAAGGGTTGTTTAGCAAAGAACCCAAAGTGGACAAATGGACCTTTTCCACCAACGGAGTCACGATGAACGGATATTACGGCATTCCGATGATTGGCTTCGGACCGGGCAACGAAGTGCTGGCCCATGCGCCCAATGAAAAGGTTCCCGTGGACGATCTGATAAAAGCGAGCGCCTTTTATGCCGCCTTTTTATATGAAATATAAAATTCAGGAAACAGAAATCACGTCAGAAAATTTCCTTTTTTAAAATAAACGGTTAGCAAAAAACACCATCCCGAATGAATTTAAAGGAACAAATAGATACGCTCCTTGCGTTGAAAACGGAACTCTATAAAAAAGACTTTTTACTGACCTGGGAAAAAAGCGAGGCGGACTTGCGGATGATCCTTGGGGTAGCCCAGATGCTGAAAGACATGCGGAGTCAAAACATTTCACCCAAAGTCTTCGATTCAGGACTGGCCATGTCGCAATTCAGGGACAATTCCACACGCACCCGTTTCTCCTTTTCCTCTGCTGCCAACCTCCTGGGGCTCGAGATCCAGGATCTGGATGAAGGCAAATCGCAGATCGCCCATGGAGAAACGGTCCGCGAAACCGCCAACATGATCTCTTTCCTGGCAGATTTTATCGGGATCCGCGACGATATGTTCCTGGGCGAGGGCAACAAATACATGCGGGAAGTCGGTCAGGCCCTGGATGAAGGCTTTGAACAAGGCGTGTTGCCCCGGAGGCCCGGGATCATCAACCTGCAATGTGACATCGATCATCCGACGCAATCCATGGCCGATCTGTTGCATCTGAAAAACGAATTCGGATCGCTGGAAAACCTGAAAGGCAAGAAGATTGTCATGAGCTGGGCCTACTCCCCCAGTTATGGAAAACCGCTGAGCGTGCCCCAGGGCATCATCGGCCTGATGTCACGGTTCGGCATGAACATCGAACTGGCTTATCCCGAAGGATATGAACTCATCCCGGAGGTTGTAAAACTTGCCGAAGGTCAGGCCAAAGCCAGCGGAGGCAGTTTCCACATCTCGCATTCCATGAACGAAGCGATGAAAGACGCAGACATCGTGTATCCCAAAAGCTGGGCCCCTTACCATATTATGCAGCAACGGACTGCACTCCTGCAGAAAAATGACCACGCAGGGCTGGAATCACTGGAAAAGACCTGCCTGGCACAAAATGCACAGCATAAAGACTGGGAATACAACGAGGAAATGAGACAGCGCACCCGCAAGGGAGATGCCCTTTATATGCATTGCCTGCCGGCGGATATCTCAGGAGTTTCATGCAAAGAGGGGGAAGTGGCTGGTGATGTTTTCGAAAAATATCGCATAAAGACATACCTGGAAGCCGGTTACAAGCCTTATATCATCGCAGCGATGATGTTCACCCAGCAGTTTGAGCATCCCGTTGAGGTACTGCAAAACCTGCTGGAAAAGAAAAGCCCCCGGATCCTTTACTAAAAAAACGGCTGATAAAAATTGAAACCCTTTTAATTCATTGCGTAAGTATGGTAAGAAGCCTGTGAAAGAATCACAGGCTTCTTGCTTTCAACGTGCTTATTTAGACTTTATCCAATCGCAGGCAACGGGCAAATTTATTTATCTTTACGCCCATAATTTTACCGAATTTATTAATCTAAAAATCAAAAAAATGTAGTATATTATATCTGTTTTATCAGTTGTAATGTTGATTGGTTTTTCCGCCTGCAATTCCTCATCCAATAAACAAGCCAAGGAACAAAGCAACACGGAGATGAGCCAAACCCCGGCCGCTCAGCCTGCAGCCCAAAGCAATTATCAGAATCAGGGAATTATCGAAAAAGTCCTCCAGACCTCGGGATATACCTATGCGCTGGTGAAATCCGGTGCTGACACCGCCTGGGTAGCCGTCAATCAAATGGAATTGAAAAAGGGTGAGACTTTATATTACAATGGTGGGCTGGAGATGGAGAATTTCCACAGCAAAAGCCTAAACCGGACTTTTGCCAAGGTGTACCTCGTTCAGGATGCCACCACCAATCCCAGTGCCAAACCGGCCGCAACCGCTCAAATGGGGAACCAACCCATGAAGCCGAAAATTGAACAGGAAAAGATCCAGGTGAAACCCATGAACGGCAGCATCAGCATTGCCGACCTCTATGCCAACAAAGCCAAATATGCCGGTAAAGTGGTGAAAGTCCGCGGCAAGGTAACCAAATACAATCCCGACATCATGGGCAAAAACTGGGTTCACATCCAGGACGGCACCAAAAACGGTTCTGATTTTGATCTGACCATTACCACCCCCGATCGGGTACGCATGGGAGATGTGGTAACTTTTGAAGGAAAGATCACGTTAAACAAGGATTTCGGAGCCGGCTATTTCTACTCCGTGATCATGGAAGACGGAAAAGTATTGAAATAAATCCTGCCCAAAAAATAAAACAAGAAGCTCCGGGAAACCGGGGCTTTTTTTGTATCGATCCAAACCCATTAAAAAACCGCTCCACCCTTGCGGTTTGAAATAA
>JBJKPL010000280.1:0-37506 GCA_046706345.1 Candidatus Sulfidibacterium sp. | reverse complement strand
CATTATTAGATTTTACTCGAACAAGAAATTACAGAAATGTAATGGCAAAAGGTTACGGAATCGGAGCTTCCGTAGTTCTCATAGGGGCTTTGTTTAAAATCAATCACTATCCCGGTGCTGATATCGCACTGATCGTCGGATTGGGTACCGAAGCGATTGTATTTTTCATGTCTTCGTTTGAACCACCACACGTGGAGCCGGACTGGAGCCTGGTATACCCCGAACTCTCCGGAATGTATCATACGGTGGAAGGAGCGGAGAAACCAAACAACGGCAAAACCTCATCCCAGAAACTGGATGATATGTTCAAGAAGGCCAATATCGAACAGGATACCATCGACCGGTTGGGAGCCGGACTGGAAAAGCTGACGCAAACGACGGAAAAAATGACCGACCTCACCGATGCCTCCGTGGCCTCCAAAGAGTTTAGTCAGAAGATGAAGACGGCTGCCGATTCCGCAGGAAGTCTGGGCCAGGCCATTGATGAAAATGTGCAGGCGGCCGGGAGTTATGCTCAAAAAATGAACTCCGTGAATGAAAGCGCCAGCATCCTGACAGAAGCTTACGCTCAGGCTGCCGACACCATCAAATCCAACATAAATACTACGGAAGAGTTTGCCGGCACGGTAAAAGAAGCCACCCGGTCGGCCCAAACCATGGCCGAAAGCTATGAGAAATCCGCTTCCCTACTGGCCAAATCAGTAGAGGCCCTCGACTTTTTCAACATCGAAGGAGACGCTTACAATACCCAGCTGAGAAAGGTTGCTGAAAATCTGGCCGCACTGAACGCCATTTACGAAATTCAGCTGAAAGATACCAACGAAGCTGTGGAAAGCACCGAAAAAATGAAAAATACCCTGAACAATCTTTACGAAAGTATGGACAAGACCACTCAGTTCAATTCCGACTTTGCAACCCAAATGGAAGCACTGACCAAACGTATGGGAACGCTGAACAAAGTTTACGGAAACATGCTGACGGCCATGAACGTCCAGCAGTCGTAATAGGGGCTGAAAATAAAGAACCATCCAAAAATATTAAACTAAATGGCTGGATATAAAGAGACACCCCGGCAAAAGATGATCTCGATGATGTATTTGGTGCTGTATGCATTGCTGGCACTGAATGTATCGAAGCAGGTGTTGGATGCCTTTTTGGTCGTGAACGACAGCATGGTCAGTACCAACCAGAGCATGACCGCCAAAATCGCCACAACCTACAACCGTTTTGAAGAACAATACGCCCTTCAGAAAGAAAAAGTAGGCCCGTTTTGGCAAAAAGCCCAAACCGTGAAAAGCGAATCGGATCAGATCCTTAGGTATCTGACGCACTTGAAGTTAAAACTGGTGGAAGTTACTGAAGACAAGGACTCGGCTTATGTCATGAATCATTATTATTTCGACTCGCTCGTTCCCGATCCCTATCATCCGGGCAGCATGGAAAAGACCAAATTTCTGGATCTTGAAAAAGTGCCCAGCAAAGACAAATATAATGACCCGACCAATTATATGATTGGCAATGAGACCAGGAAAAACGGCGAAGCCTATCGTCTGAGTAAGATCATGGGTGATTTCCGCGCCAAGATGATCCAGGTGATGAACCTTTCGGATACCACCACCAAGGTGGGCCTGATCACCAACTATCTGGGGGATAAAAAGATCATCTACCGAAACGCCGACAGGCAAAAGCAGGATTGGGAAAATCATAACTTTTATTATACCATTCTCGCAGCCGACATCACATTGATCAATAAGATCATCTCCGACGTGAAAGGCGCAGAATTCGATGCCATGAATTATCTGTTCAGTTCCGTAACGGAGAAAGACTTTAAATTCGACCACATCGAAGCCAAGATCATCCCTAAAAGCACCTATGTGCTGGAGGGAAACCACTATCAGGCACAGGTCCTTGTGGCCGCCTATGACTCCAAAACCAATCCCAAGGTATGGGTATTGAGCGGAGCCGACAGCATCACCAGCCGGAATATCGGCAGGGCCACCCTGATCCATGGTAAAGGCGGAACCGTCAGCCTGGATTTCCCGGCCAAAAGTGCCGGAGTGCACAAATATGCCGGAACCATCGAGATGGTGAATCCCGCCACCAATTCCGTGGCAAAATACAATTTCAACGGAAGTTATATCGTGGCACCGCCTTCGCTGACGGTGGCCCCCTTGAAAATGAATGTCATCTACATCGGGCTGAAAAACCCGGTTTCGATTACCTCGCCGGGAATCCCCGACGAAAAGATCCATCCTTCCATTACCTCCGGAACCCTGACCAAAGAGGGTCGTACCTGGGAGGTGATGATCAAAAAGCCGGTACCGGATAACCAGGTGTATATTTCGGCTACGGCAGAAGTCAACGGAAGAAGGGTGTCGCTGGGAAAATCGCTTTTCAGGGTGAAACGCGTTCCCGACCCGGTGGCCCAGATAGCAGGGCAGACCAATGGTACCATCGACAGGAATACCTTCCTGGCCGCAGGAGCCATCATCCCGAACATGAAGGACTTTGAGTTTGACGTCTATTTTACAGTTTCTTCTTATACTTTCGCCACCCTGATCAACGGCGACTGGATCCCGAAAAACATCACGGGAAACCGTTTTACCCCGGAGATCAATGACCTGATCCGGAATGCACGTCCGCATCAGAAGTTCTTCTTCGAGAATATTGTGGCCAAGGGTCCCGACGGAAGTGTCAGAACACTGAATCCTATTACATTAGAATTACAATAAAATTATCATACGGTGATGAAAAAGATAACACTTTACATACTGTCGATGATGCTGCTCCTGAGCCCGGCGCTGCTGAAGGCACAGATCACTGCCGAGACGCCGGTTGACGGTTTGTACAAGGACCAGGGGATCATACATAAAACGCCGATTCCACTCCCTTCCGTAAGGAAAGCGGACATCATGTGGTCTAAGAGGATCTGGCGTGAGATCGACTTTCGTCAGAAAATGAACCAGGAGTTTTATTATCCCGTGACCCCGCACCAGAACTGGAAATCTTTTATTACCATCATCCTGGATGCGTTAAAGCAAGGGAAAATTACGGCCTATCAGATTTCAGCCACGGACGAATTGCTGGTGCCCATTACTTACCAGGAAATCATGGCTTCCCAGACGGATACCATCCACCGCGTGATGAGACGGTCAAACCCTCCTTACAACGAATACGATACGACCATCGTTACCCAGTTTGATCCCAGCAAGGTGATGCGTTTGCGTATCAAGGAAGACTGGTATTTCGACAAACAACGTTCTCAAATGCTGGTCCGGATCGAAGCGCTCTGCCCCGTGATCATGACCGAACACGATGGCCAGCTGGTGCCGACCCCCTTGTTCTGGATCTCCTATCCCCAGTCGCGCAAAGTATTGGCGCAAGCCCTGGCGTTTAATCCCGAGAATTCGGCCATGCGCCTCAGCTACGACGACATCTTTATCAAACGCCTGTTCGACAGTTACATCTATAAGGAGCAAAACCAGTATGACCGCCGGATTTCGAACTATGCCAGCGGAGTCAACGCATTGCTGGAATCGCAGCGAATACAGCAACAGATGTTTGACTTCGAAGAATACCTATGGCAGTATTGATCTCAAACAACAAAAGAGTCGCCCCGAATGGGCGGCTCTTTTTGTTTACAGTCATCGCCCGCCCTTCTAACTTTCGTCACTTTACCTGGCGGAAGTGCGCTTTATAAACCCCAGGTTTTTTACCTTTGTCAGGTATGCACAACATTTTGGATACTCCCATAACCTACCTGAAAGGAGTGGGTCCCCACCGGGCGGAACTGCTTCAGAAGGAATTCAATATCCGCACTTACGGCGACCTGCTGTACCATTTCCCTTTCCGTTATGTGGACAAGAGCAAGATATACAAAGTCAAAGACATCACCACCGACTCGACTTATTTTCTGCTAAGAGGAAAGATCTCGAACCTGCAGGTGATCGGCGAAAAACGGGCAAAGCACATTTCCGCCTGGCTGACCGATGAATCGGGAACCATCGAATTGCTTTGGTTCCGTGGCCTGCAGTGGATCAAAAACCGCTTTGCTCCCGACAAGGAATACCTGATCTTCGGAAAGCCTTCCGTCTTTCAAAACCGATTCAACTTCGTACATCCCGAAGTGGAAGACGTCACGCCCGAGCAAAACGAAGATCTCGCCGGAAACCGGCTGGAAGGCATCTACTCCACCACCGACAAGCTTAAAAATGCGGGACTGGGAAGCAAGGGCATCAGCAAGCTGATGCGCGTCCTGATCAACATCAGCCATCAGGAATTTGTTGAAAACCTGCCGGAGTACCTGGTCAAAAAGCACCGGCTGATGAGCCACCGACAAGCGCTGATCAACATCCACTTCCCCGAAAAACCCGAGATGATCGACAAAGCGGTCCGGCGGCTGAAATTCGAGGAGCTGCTGTTCCTTCAGTTTGAACTGCTGCTGCAGAAAATCGTGACTGCCGGAAAGGTTCCGGGCCATGTTTTTGAAAAAGTCGGCGACACGTTCAATACTTTTTTCAATCAGTATCTTCCTTTTGAACTGACCGGTGCCCAAAAAAAAGTGATCCGGGAGATCCGGGCCGACATCAAAAGCGGAAAACAGATGAATCGCATGTTGCAGGGCGATGTGGGCAGCGGCAAAACGCTGGTGGCCCTGATGAGCATGCTCATTGCCATCGACAACGGCTTTCAGGCGGCCATGATGGCGCCTACGGAGATCCTGGCAAACCAGCATTACAACACCCTGAACACCTTTTTAAAAGACATGCCGGTGAGGGTTGAATTGCTAACCGGTTCCACCAAAACCAAACAGCGGAAAGAGATCCACAACGGGCTGGAAGAACACTCGCTGAACATCCTGGTGGGGACGCATGCACTGATCGAGGACACGGTGAATTTCGACAACCTCGGCCTGGTGGTCATCGACGAGCAGCACCGGTTTGGTGTGGCCCAGCGCGCGAAGCTTTGGAAGAAGAACAAGATCCCGCCCCATGTGCTGGTGATGACGGCCACACCCATCCCGCGCACGCTGGCCATGACGCTTTACGGCAACCTGGATGTTTCCGTCATCGACGAATTGCCGCCCGGTCGCAAGCCGATCAAAACCGTTCATTATTTTGATTCCAAACGCTTGCGCGTGATCGGTTTCATGCGCGACCAGATCAAGCAGGGGCGGCAGATCTATGTGGTCTATCCGCTGATCAAGGAATCGGAAAAACTGGATCTGAAAAACCTGGAAGACGGCATCGAAAACATGCGCAGAGACTTTCCCCTTCCGGATTATCAGATCAGCGTGGTGCACGGCAGGCTCACAGCGGAAGAAAAAGATTTCGAGATGAAACGCTTCATCGAAGGCAAAACGGACATCATGATCTCCACCACCGTGATCGAGGTCGGTGTGGATGTCCCCAATGCGTCGGTGATGGTCATCGAAAACGCCGAACGTTTCGGCCTGTCACAGCTGCATCAGCTTCGTGGGCGCGTGGGGCGCGGCGGCGACCAGTCGTGGTGCGTGCTGATGTCGGGAAACAAACTCTCCAACGAAGGCAAAAAAAGGCTGGGCATCATGGTGGAAACCAACGATGGATTCCGCATTGCCGAAGAGGACCTGAAATTGCGCGGCCCCGGAGACCTTCAGGGAACGCAACAATCGGGCATGCTCGACTTTCACATTGCCAACCTGGCCAAAGACGGCGAGTTGATCGCTTTCACCCGGGAAATTGCGACGGCCATTCTGGAGGAAGATCCGCGGTTGCAAAGAGAAGAAAACCGGTTGCTTCGGCATGAAATGAGTCAACGGTTGAAGGGAAAGACCGATTGGGCAAGGATCTCGTAATCAAAACAAAAAGAATCCCACGGTAAAGGCCACCCCTTTCACAAAAATGGCATCTTTCGGGCTGATCGCCTGATCGGTATAGGAAACCGATTTAAAGGCAAAGCCAATATCCGCCGTCATGCACAGCTTTTCGCTGACAAAAAACTTATATCCCGTTCCGAATTTCAGCAGCTGGCCTTTGTGAAACGTTTCGCCGAATTTGACCAGGCTACCGTAATCAAAATAAACAAACGGAATATGTCGTTCTGAGGTCAGGTAAAAACGCAGATCGCCGTAAAGTGGAGCCGTGTTCATATCCGGATTGCTGTAGCCATCGAGCCCAAATCCAAGTCCTAAGGACAATCTTTTGGGGATGACATAATAGCCCGTCAGCACATTTAAACTGAAGGCTTTGGATTGGCTTGCATCCAGTTTTGTATCGGACGAATATTGTCCCGAGATACTATGAATGACACTGTAGTTTTTCAGGTAAGAACCCTGGATGATACCAAACAGGCCGGTATTCTTGTCGGGATCATTTGGTCCGTTTTCCAGATTTTGAGCCTGAACTAAGGCCGCCATCATCATGACGGATAAAATAAGGAGTGCTTTTTTCATCTTTGCTGATTTTGGTTTAAAATGAAATCCTCCGGAATTAAAGAAGGTCACAAAGGATTTTACATTGGGTTCTTTCAAAAATACAAAAATTTGCGGTTTTTGGGCTGTTTTGTTACCTTTGGCCTGATATACAATTAATAACCCAAAATTCTACTGCCATGAAAAAGTTGATCCTTCTCTCCTTTACTTTGATGTTTTTGTTTTCCGGCCTCCAGCTTACCGCTGAAAACGCATTGCAAAAAAGCTCAAAAAAATCCGTTAAAACAGTAGCGTTAACATTCAACAATGCCGAACAGCTCGCCAACATTTCCTGGGATATGATCCGCCATTTTTTTGACGGAACGGCACCGGACGCAACCATTGAAATCAAGATACAATATAAGGGTTCCTCCCACACCAAAGATTTGTCAAAGCAATCCTTCACCATAGACTCTCAGGGTAAGATGTCTCATCTGGACGGCATGATCACCGATCTGAAAAAAACGGTAACCTCGTTGCAGGAATTCGTTAAGGAATAATAATGGACCTTTCAGGTTTTATTCAACCTGAAAGGTGAGGTTTTGACCGGTCTGAAAAATGGAAAGACCATGGTGATCAGGTCGCCGATGATCATTTCCCGGTAGCAGATGACATTTTCTCAACTATAGTTGAAGATTTCCAACGTGTAGTTAACAATTTCCCAACGTCAGATGATATTTTCCCGGGTGTAGTTAACGCTCGCCAGGCTGTAGTTGACAATTTCCTGGACGGGGTTGCCGGTGGCCCAACCCTGGTTAAGAAATGCCCCGATTACCATAAGCCAACTATGCGTTACCCAACATTAACGAAAGACTACCCAGCGCTAACCAGGCAATATCTGAAGCTGACGAAGTCCTGCAAGAGGAAAACAGCGGAAAAATATGGCCATTTATTTTTTTCCTTTCCCTCCCAGCAGCCGGTAGCTCACCGTGATCATCAGGTTTGAAAAATAGTGTTTGGCAAACAAGGTTCCGGAACCCACATCCGTCCCGGCATGGCCGGCTATTTCTTCCATATACCAGTTCAGATTCCTTTGCCACAGCAGCCCCAGACGGAAACGATCGCCCCACCGGCGGGCGTATCCAATCTGCACACCCCAGAAATAATAATTGTACCATAAGATGGAACCGGTAATGCCAGGGGCATTGTACATCAGGCCAAAGTTTGCCGACAATCCCAGTCTCAGAAGGGAACGATGTCGCTTTCCCGGCGACCAGAGCAGACTCAGGGGGATCTTCAGGGCTTCCGAATGCGGATTGCTATAAAAGTCCCCCGCCACAAGCAATACCTCGCCGGGACATTTCGCATAGTTGTAATCCAATCCGGATGCCAGGCCAAAGCGGGTGGAGAAAAAATAATTTACATCCAGTCCGCCCTGAAAAGAATAACCCAGGGCGCTCGAGGAGAGATAGGGTTTAAAAGTGTTGTAATCCGGCATCAGCAAGACAGATTCGTTGATGGTTTCCCCTGCGAAACCGGCTCCAATCCGGGCATAAGCCGACCATTGCGCTTTGGCGAAGAAAGGGAACACCAAAAAAATAAAAATGGAAATTGTCTTTTTCATAATTTCTGATTTTCAGTTCATACATAAAATCCTTGGGATCGAAAAGGGTCGGAAGGATATTTCATTTTGGCTTTGGTACCACAAAGAAAAAAAAAAAACACATATTTGCAACAATTCGCCTTTCTTCAATGCAGTAAACCTCTGGAATAGGAGTCTCAAAGTGCATCCATTTTGATTACTTTTGTTTTTTAATGATTAAATTATGCCTGAACAAAAGAAACTTTTTCTGTTGGACGCCATGGCGCTCATCTACCGTGCTTTCTTTGCCATGAGCCGCAACCCGCAGATCAATTCCAAAGGACAAAATACTTCTGCCATTTTGGGATTTGCCAACACCTTGCTGGAGATCCTGAAAAAAGAGCAGCCTACTCATATTGCCGTGGCTTTCGACACCCAGGCTCCGACGCAGCGCCACGAAGATTTCGCCGATTACAAAGCCAACCGCGAAAAAATGCCCGAAGACCTGGCCGCTTCCATCCCTTACGTAATGGAGCTCATTAAAGGCATGAACATCCCCATCGTGCTGGCCGATGGATACGAAGCCGACGACGTGATCGGTACCCTGGCGAAAAAAGCCGAGCAGGACGGTTTTACCACTTACATGATGACACCCGACAAAGACTTCGGACAGCTGGTTTCGGACCATATTTTCCTTTACAAACCGGCCAAAGGCGGTCAGAAACCGGAGGTCATGGGAGTGAAGGAAGTCTGCCAGCGATATGGTATCGAAAAGCCGGAACAGTTCATCGTAATTCTGGGCCTTTGGGGCGATGCGGTAGACAACATTCCCGGCGTACCGGGCGTAGGCGAAAAAACCGCCGCCAAGCTCATCGGGGAGTTCGGGTCCGTGGAAAACCTGCTGAAAAACACCGATAAACTCAAAGGCAAACTGAAGGAAAATCTGGAAGCCTTCTCCGAACAGGCAATTCAGTCAAAGCAGCTAGCCACAATCCTGCTGGATGCCCCGGTAGATTTCGATGAAGAGGACCTGCGTGTTTCGGCTCCTGATGTCGAAGCCCTGAAGAAGCTTTTCGACGAGCTGGAATTCCGGACCTTTGCCAAACGGTTTTTTACCCAGCTTTCGCTGGAAAACGGTCCCACGGAGGATGCCGGTCCGGAGCTGAATTTTACGTTCGAAATGCCGGAGGAAAAAGACTCCGGGATGAAAGACATCCACAACACCCCGCACCAGTATCATTTCATCGACACGCCTGAGAAAGCCAAATCATTGGCTGCTACCCTGTCGAAGCAAAAAGATTTTTGTTTCGATACGGAAACCACCGGCCTCGATCCCAATACCGCCGAGCTGGTGGGGATGTCGTTTTGTTTCAAACCCCACGAAGCCTATTATATTCCCATTTCGGAGACCTACAATGAAGCCGTAAAAACGGTGGCGATTTTCAAGGAAATCTTCGAGAACGAAGCCATTGCCAAAACCGGTCAGAACATCAAATTCGATATCTCCATGCTGCAGTGGTACGATGTTCAGGTAAAAGGACGGCTTTTTGACACCATGATTGCCCATTATCTGCTCGAACCCGACCAGCGGCACAACATGGACTATCTGTCGGAAAAATATCTGAACTACAAACCTGTGGCCATCGAAGAGCTGATCGGGAAAAAAGGCAGCAAACAGCTCAGCATGCGGACGGTGGAAACCGATATTATCAAGGAATATGCAGCCGAAGACGCCGACATCACCTGGCAACTCCGGCACGTGCTGGAACCGCTGCTGAAGGAAAGCGGTGCGATGAAGCTCTTCGAAGAAACCGAAATGCCCCTGGTACCGGTGCTGGCTTCCATGGAAACCGAAGGGGTGAAGCTGGACATTCCCGTATTGAAAGATTATGGCGACTTGCTGGAGAAAGAAGTACGGGATCTGGAAAAGGAGATTTGGGAACTGGCAGGAGAAGAGTTCAACATTTCATCGCCCAAGCAACTGGGTGAAATTCTGTTCGACAAACTCAGGATCTCCGACAAACCCAAAAAGACCAAAACCGGTCAGTATTCCACCGGCGAAGACATCCTGGTGAAACTCTCTTTCCGTCACCCCATCGTCGAGAAGATCCTGGAATACCGTTCGCTGACCAAGCTGAAATCCACCTATGTGGATGCACTTCCGCAGCTGGTGAACCAGCGCGACGGCCGCATCCATACCTCTTACAACCAGGCAGTGGCCGCCACCGGCCGATTGAGTTCCAACAATCCCAATTTGCAGAACATCCCCATCCGCACCGAACGGGGCCGCGAGATCCGCAAAGCCTTCATCCCCCGCAACAACGATTACACACTGCTGGCCGCCGATTATTCCCAGATCGAGCTGCGCATCATTGCCCATCTGAGTAAGGATTATAATATGATGGAGGCTTTTCAGAAGAGCATGGACATCCACACGGCCACCGCATCACGGGTTTACGGGTTGCCACCGCATGAAATCTCCAAAGAGATGCGCCGCAGGGCCAAGACCGTCAACTTCGGGATCATTTATGGGATCTCGGCTTTCGGTTTGTCGGAGCGGCTGGGTATCTCGCGGCGGGAAGCCGCCGAGATCATCCAAAGCTATTTTGAAAAATATCCCGGCATCGACGCTTACATGAAAAGCACCGTGGAATCGGCAAAAAAAACCGGTTATGTGGAGACCATTCTGGGACGACGACGCTATATCAGCGACATCAATTCTGCCAACGCCGTGGTACGCGGTTATGCGGAACGGAATGCCATCAACGCCCCGATCCAGGGCTCTTCGGCCGACATGATCAAAGTGGCCATGATCAACATTTTCAAAGAATTTCAGAAAAGAAAATTACGATCCCGCATGATCCTGCAAGTGCACGATGAGCTTGTTTTTGATGTCCACAACGAAGAGATCGACACAGTAAAAATCCTTGTCGAGGACAAAATGAAACACGCCATGGAACTGGATATCCCGATTGAGGTGGATATGAACACCGGCAGCAACTGGCTGGAGGCGCATTAAAGACAATGGTCAGACAGTTGTCAAACAATAGTCAGACAGTTGTTTTAAAAGACCTGACAACTAATTAAATTTGATAATTATGAAACTCGAAGATTTTAATACTTATCAAGAGGCAATGATGTTGGGGGAAGAAGTCTGGAGTCTTGTTGCAACATGGGATAAGTTTGCTAAGGATACCTTGGGTCGCCAAATGGTCAGAGCTGCGGATTCAATTGCTGCTAACTTAAGCGAAGGGTTGGGCAGGTTTCATTATAACGAAGCCAAACATTTCGGCTATTACGCAAGAGGTTCTTTATATGAAACGCAAACGTGGCTGACCAAAGCCAATAACAGGAGATTAGTCGATGATGAGACTTTAACAAGATTGCTCGGTTCGCTCAAAAACATTGATGTTAAATTGAATAATTACATCAGGTCAATAGGCAGTAAAAGTGATAACCAATAACCATGACCTCTGAACGACCGTTTGACCACCGTTTGACTATCGTGTGACCATAGTCTGACTATCTTCTTACCATCGTTTCAAAAATTAATTTTCCGTTAAACCTCTTTTCTGATCGGGATAGAAGCTTTCATTATCCGACATTCGTTAATTTTGCACCTAATTTTAAACGGAGAAACCGGAAAGGATAAGAATTATGTTGCATTTTGACAGATTTACGCTGGAGAACGGGTTGCGGGTTTTGGTCCACCAGGACAAGAACACGCCCATGGTGGCCGTCAATATTTTGTACCGGGTGGGGTCGCGCGACGAAAATCCGGACAAGACCGGTTTTGCCCACCTGTTCGAGCACCTGATGTTTGGCGGATCGGTCAACATCCCCAGTTATGACAGCCCGCTGCAGTATGCCGGTGGCGACAACAATGCGTTTACCAACAACGATTTCACCAACTACTACCTCACCATACCGAAAAATAATCTGGAAACGGCTTTCTGGCTGGAATCCGACCGGATGCTGTCTTTGGCATTCAGCGAAAAAAGTCTGGACGTACAGCGTCAGGTGGTGATCGAAGAATTCAAGCAGAGCTATCTGAACCAGCCTTACGGCGATGTGTACCTGCTACTGAAACCACTGGCCTACAAAGTGCATCCCTATCAGTGGAACACCATCGGAAAAGACATCCGGCACATCGAGATTGCAGAAATGAAGGATGTTAAGCGTTTCTACGATAAATACTACAATCCAAACAATGCCATCCTCTGCGTGGCAGGCAATGTGGAATTGGATGAAATTAAAGTCCTGGCGGAAAAATGGTTCGGACCCATTCCTTCCGGGGAAGCCATCCTTCACGAATATCCACAGGAACCGGTGCAGACGGCACCTCGGCGGCTCGAAGTGGAACGGCCGGTACCGCAAAATGCTTTTTACATGGCCTGGCACATGCCCAAAAGAACAGAAAAAGCGTATTATTCCTGTGACCTGGTCAGCGATATCCTGTCCACCGGGAACTCCTCCCGGTTGTATCAAAAGCTGGTAAAAGAAAAACAGTGGCTTTCGGACGTGCAAGCCTATATCACCGGCGATCTGGACGGCGGGATGCTGGTGGTGAACGGAAAACTTTACAATTCCACGCCTTTCGAAACCGTGGAACAAGCCGTATTGGAAGAACTGAACAAACTAGGGAAAGAACCTGTTGGTGAGCAGGAGCTTCAGAAAGTCAAGAACAAGGCGGAAGCCAACCTGGTCTTCTCGGAGATCTCTGTGCTGGGGAAGGCCATGGGCCTGTGTTATTTCGAGATGCTGGGGGATGCCGGACTTTTTAACGAAGAAGCCGCCAAATACAGTTCTGTTACGGCTCAGGACCTTCAGCAGGCCGTGCGGGACTTCTTTACCGCAGACAAAATGAACGTGTTAAATTACAAAGCCAAAAACTGATGGACACCAACCGACAACTCAACCGTACAAATGCCCCGGACCTGGGGAGACCCTTGTCGCTGAGCATCAAAGCGCCGGAAAAGATCGTGCTGGGCAACGGCATGCCGGTATATCTGATACGGGATGATGAACAGGAAGTGACCCGGATGGATGTGGTTTTCAATGCAGGGAATGCGCTTCAGGAGCAGAAACTACAGGCCAATGCCGTGAACAAGCTCATCAGCGAAGGAACACAGCAACATACGGCGCTGGAAATTGCCGGGATCATCGATTTTTACGGCGCCTACCTCGACCCTTTTATCAGCAAGGACAAAGCCGGACTGACCCTGATCGCCCTCACAAAGTATTACGACGCCCTGCTTACGCTGATGGCTGAGATCCTGACCAAGGCTTCTTTTCAAAATGACGAGATCGAACTTTACCAGGAACGAAAAAAGCAGAACTTCCTGGTGAACATTCAAAAAGTCAGCTACCGTGCTTCCCTGGAATTCAACAAACTGATGTTTGGAGAAAACTCGGCATACGGTCAGGTTCTTACCGAATCAGACTTCGGACAACTGCAGCAGGAACAGGTCATGGATTTTTACGAGAAATACTACCGGCCGCAAAATGCGTACCTGATGCTGAGCGGAAAGATCACGGACGAACTGCTGGAAAAATTAAAGTCGGTTCTGGGAGACCTCTGGAGGAAAGAGAATCGGCCGATTGCAATAAAGGAAACCTACACCGAGACCGTGACCCGGAACCATCATTTTGTGGAAAAAGAAAACGCGCTCCAGTCGGCCTTGCGGATCGGCACCCTGACGTTAAACCGTCACCATCCCGATTATCCGAAACTGAGCCTGCTCAATACGGTTTTCGGGGGGTATTTCGGCTCCCGGCTCATGAGCAGTCTGCGTGAAGACAAAGGGTACACTTACGGTGTAAACTCTTTTATTCAGAACTTCCGGCATGCCAATTATCTTGCCGTTGCCACAGAAGTAAATGCCGATCACACCCGGGCCGCACTCCGGGAAATAAAACATCAGATGGAACTTTTATCGGCCGAAAAGGTATCGGAACAAGAGCTTACCGTGGTAAAAAATTATGTTTATGGGTCCTATCTCCGTTATTTCGACGGACCCTTTTCCCTGGCCGACCGTTTCCTGAAAAGCCTGGAACTGGACCTGGAATTCACCCTTTACAAAAAGGAGCTGGATGAAATGATGCACGTTACCCCCGCCGAAATTTTGGAAACGGCAAGGAAATATCTCAATTTCGACCAGATGAAAATTCTCGTGGTGGGAAAAACCGAAGGTCTGGAGGATTTTAAGTAAGAAATCCGGTTATTTCAACCGGTGTGGATTGTCGTTAAGAAAGCTTTTCCAGCTGTTGTAGCTCTTTTTTCCGCTTTCTGCGTTGTTTCCCTGAAAATAGTGGCACACGGCCGCCGCGAGTCCGTCGGTGGCATCGAGGTGCTCGGGAATATCCTGAAAGCTGAGAATGGTTTTCAGCATGCCGGCCACTTGTTCCTTGGAAGCATTGCCGTTGCCGGTGATGGCCTGTTTGATTTTCTTGGGTGAATATTCGAAGATGGGCAGCTCTTTGTAAAGCGCCGCCGCCATCGCCACCCCCTGGGCGCGGCCGAGTTTCAGCATCGACTGGACATTTTTTCCGTAAAACGGAGCCTCAATGGCCAGTTCGTCAGGATGATATTGTTCTACCAGACTCAGCGTGCGTTCAAAAATCTTTTTTAATTTTAAGGCATGGTTGCTGTACTGGCCCAGCTTCAGGATCCCCATGGTGATCAGCAGGATTTTGTTGCCTTTTTGTTGCACCAGGCCGTAACCCATAATGTTGGTTCCGGGGTCGATTCCCAATATGATTCTTTCGTTAGCCAAGGGCTCTTTTTATGGCAAAATTAAGCAAAACATACAACATCCTGATCCGTCTGGCGATTTTAGTACTGACGCTTTACTATCTGTACGACCAGCTGTTTTACAAACACAATTTAATGGCGCTGTGGGAAAATTTCAAGGCGCTGACGGGGCAGCGACATTTTCAGCTGTTGTTGGGGGTGGTTTTGCTGCTGATCCCGGTGAACCTCCTGCTGGAAAGCTATAAATGGAAACTGATTATCACCCGGCTGGAAGATGTCAGCCTGGGAAATGCACTGAAGGCGGTGCTGGCGGGGATCTCCGTCAGTATGTTCATGCCCAATCGGGTGGGTGACTATCTGGGCCGCGTGTTCATCCTGAAAAAAGCCAACCGCATTCAGGCCACCCTGATCACCATGCTGGGCAGCCTGTCCCAGTTTCTGACGACCTTGTTTTTTGGGATCCTTGCACTGTTGGTCTTTATCCGAAAGTGGCTGATCCAGTATCACCTGATGAACGGCTGGGCCTACTCCGGTGTGATCATGACCGCGCTTTTCGCCATCGCCGTTATGATCTTTGCGTATTTGAATTTCTCGGCTTTCTCATCCTTCATCAAAAAGATCAGCGGCAGGATCTATTACCGAATTGAGCGTTACGTGGAGATTTTTGCCTGGTACGAAGCCCCCTTGTTGATGAACGTATTATTCCTCAGCATTACCCGCTATCTGGTCTTCTCGTTTCAGTTTTTTATCCTGTTCCGGATGTTCGGGATCCGGATCTCGTATTTTGAGGCCATGGTGGTGATCAGCGCCATTTACCTGGTGATGTCCATCATTCCCACCATTGCTTTATCAGAGTTGGGAGTCCGGGGTTCGGTCAGTCTGTATGTTTTCGGTCTGTACTTCAGCGGAACCCTGGTTTCCGATTACATCATGGAACAGGTGGTGGCCGCGTCGTCGCTGCTCTGGTTTCTTAACCTGGCCCTACCTGCTATATTGGGAGTATTTTTTATCTTTAGACTAAAATTTTTCAGGAACAATTATGACCGCTAGGGTTTTTATTTTTATCCTTGGAGCTGGCGCACTGCTTTATCTGCTTGTCATTTTGGTTTTTACCATTGGATGGTACCGGATGAAAGCGTTCACGGCCTCGCTGCGGAATTTTAATACCCGGGTCAGCGTTGTCGTCGCTTTCCGAAATGAAGCCCGGCATCTCGAAAATCTGCTGAACAGTCTGATGCAACAATCCTATCCGGAAGATCTTTGGGAAATTATCCTGGTCAACGATCATTCTGAAGACGCGGGGACGGAGCTGGTGAATAAATTCATTCAGGGGAACCCCAATGCCAGGATTACCCTGTTGAATGTATCGGGGCACGGAAAAAAACAATCGCTACAGGAAGGGGTCCGGTTTGCTTCGGGAGACTTGATCGTATGCACCGACGCAGACTGTACTGCCGGAAAAAACTGGCTGACCAATATTGTCTCGTTTTATGAGCAGGAGCATCCGCTGCTGATCTTCGGGGCAGTGGTATATGATGAAGAAAAGGGGTTCTTCCAGAAATTTTTCTCTTTTGAGTTTATGAGTCTGGTGGCTTCCGGCGCCGGTTCGGGGGCCTCCGGATTGCCGTTTATGGGCAATGGCGCCAACCTGGCCTTTGAGCGGGATGCTTTCCTGGAAGCCGGCGCGGAAGCCCTGAAACAGGAACACGCTTCCGGTGATGATGTTTTCCTCATCCAGTATCTCACCCAGAAATATGGCAGTCAGACCATTCGTTTTCTGAAAAACAAGGCCTCCATCATTCGCACCCACGCTCCCGAATCCTTCAGGGCATTCATGAAACAGCGCATCCGCTGGGGATCCAAAGCCAGGGCTTACGATCAACCCTGGCCGATATTTGTGGCTTTTGCTGTCTTTACCTTCAATACGCTGCTGGTGTTGTGTTTCCTGCTGGGACTCTTTATTCCGTGGGTCTTCTCGATCTATGTGCTTTTTATCCTGCTGAAACTGTTCATCGATCTGCCCCTGCTGGAAGCGTTCGGTGAGTTTGCCGACAAAGGGAAGTTGCTGAAATACATGCTGCCTTTCGAGATCATCTATCCCTTTTATATCCCCATCGCTGCCCTGAACGGACTCTTTTTTTCCTATGAATGGAAAGGAAGAAAATCCAGGTGATCCGAATTCAAAAATTATAATACATTCAGCCTGTCGGCATCCTGTTTGATGAAAATGAACAGCAGGATGGTAAAGGCCCACAACGAAGAGCCGCCATAGCTGAAGAACGGCAAAGGGATCCCCACCACCGGCGCCAGTCCGATGGTCATAGCGATGTTTACCGCGAAATGGAAAAACAGGATCGAGGCGACACCGTAGCCATAAATCCTGCTGAACGGCGATCGCTGCCGTTCTGCTAACTGGATGATCCGGATCAACATCGCCACAAACAGCAAAATCAGGACGGCAGAGCCCATGAAGCCGCGCTCCTCGCCGATGGTACAAAAAATAAAATCGGTACTTTGCTCAGGGACAAAATGATTGCGGGTGAGCATCCCTTTAAAATATCCTTTTCCCGTCAGGCCCCCGGAACCGATGGCAATTTTGGCCTGGTTCACGTTATAGCCTGCCCCCAGCGGGTCTTTTTTCAAGCCGAGCATCACCTGGATCCGCACCCGTTGATGCTCTTCGAGCACTTTGTTGAAAGTATAATGGACGCTGAAGACAAAGACCAGTGACAGCGACAACCCCAGGATCAGTGCACTCCAGTTTTTACGGACTTTCTTAAAGATCAGAAAAGCCAGAACCACCACAGCCACCAGGGCCACGGCAATATATATTTCCCCGAAAATCACCGTAGTGATAAACAACAGGGTAGCCATGATCCCCGACACAATCGTGATGCCGGAAAGGCCTTCGCGGAAAAGCACCAGAATAAAAGCGACATAAACCAGGGCCGAACCGGTATCGTTCTGAATCAGGATGAGCAGTGCCGGAACGGCAATGAGTACCATGGCAACTACCTTGGTGCGGAGGCTTCGCATGTCCACGTTAACCAGACTCAGGTATTTGGCCAGCGCCAAAGCGGTGGCGAACTTGGCAAATTCACCCGGCTGGAGGGCAAAAGAGCCAAATTGAAACCAGGATTTCGAACCTGCCACCGTGGTTCCGAAAGCAAGCACCGCCATCAGGATCACGATCATCACGCCATAGATCACGTAGGCAAAAGCAGAGAAAAATTTGGCATCAATGAGCAGGATGGAAAATCCCAGGATCAGGGCCAGGCCGATCCACATCATCTGCTTGCCGTAGCGCTGAGAAAGATCGAACACACGGGCCGTTTCGGCGGAAGCCGTCGCCGAATAAATGCTCAACCAACCATAGATCACCAGCGCAAGATATAAAACCAGCAACAACCAGTCGGGACTTCCTATGACACTGCTTCTTCTGTTCATGGTTTCGTGTTGTGATTTAAATCGGCTTTGAACATTTTTTCTTCCAGTTTTTTTCTCGTGACCTTGCCCGTCAGATATTTTTCCACCATCAGGCTGGCAATGGGCGCGGCCCAGGTGGTTCCGTAACCGGCATTCTCCACGATGACGGCAATGGCAATTTTCGGATGTTCCACAGGGGCAAATTCAATAAACAGCGCGTGCGCCTTGCCGTGGGGATTCTGAGCCGTACCGGTCTTCCCCGCCTGGGAAAGGCTGTCGAGCTTATAAAACCGGGCCGTTCCGACCTTGGAATCAAAAACCTCTTTCATCCCTTCAATCACCTGCTGATAATACAAGGGATTTTGCACGGCAACATAGTGTTTCTCCGTAAACCGGGCCGGCACTGTATCATCGTTACCGATGGATTCGATAAAATGAGGCGAGATATAATAGCCGCGGTTGGCCAGAATGGCCGCTTCGTTGGCCATCTGGATGGGTGTGACCAGGATTTCTCCCTGGCCGATACTCAGGGACCGGACGGTGAGCGCATTCCAACTGCCACGGTACAGTTTATCGAAGTAACGCTTGGTAGGTATGTTTCCGGGCAGCTCAAAAGGAATGTCGGTGTTAAAAGTCTTGCCAAAGCCAAAGGTCCTGACTTTGTTATACCAATCCACGTAGGCATCGTGCATATCTGAAAACCGGGGATTGTCCATGATGCGCTTAAACGTCTTCCAGAAATAACTATTACAGGAAAGGGCAATGGCAGTGATCATATCCAGCGGAGAGACATGGTTTTCATCACAGGCAATGGGGACCGAAGACTTTCCCTGACAGGTAAACATTGTACCGGCAGTGATCACCCCGTCATCCAGAGCGATCAGGGCATTCACCGGTTTAAACGTGGATCCCGGAGGATACGCTCCGATCACGGCCCGGTTCATCAGGGGTTTTAATGAATCATTCAACAACCGGAAGTAGTTTTCCGACCGGGAGCGGCCTACCAGCAGGTTGGGATCGTAGGAAGGGCTGGTGACCATGGCGAGGATCTCGCCGGTTTTGGGATCCAACGCCACGATACTGCCGGTTTTATTCACCATGAGTTTCTGACCGTAAGCCTGAAGTTGGGCATCAAGCCCCAGGGTGACGTCCTCCCCCTGAACCGCCAGGGTATCGAATTTTCCGTTCTGAAAACTCCCCTTCACCATGTTGTGAACGTTCACCTCCACGATGCGTGACCCTTTTTTACCCCGCAATTCTTTTTCGTAATATTTCTCGATCCCGGATTTACCGATATAATCTCCCGGGCTGTAATAATGATCTTTTCGCAGATCGTAGTCGCTCACCTCTCCCACATTGCCAAGGACATTGGCGGCAATGGGCATGGGGTAATGACGTAAGGTCCGGGTTTGGAAATAAAACCCCGGAAATTCATACATGACTTCCTCGATGGGCCCTTTTTCCTTCTTCGACAATTGTTTTAAAAATTCCGAAGGCTTGTAATAGGAATAATTTTCGGCTTTTTTCATCTGGTCGATGAAAAAAGGCCGGGTGATGCCGAGCAACTGGCAGAATTTGGCCGTGTCAATATTTTTCACCTGGCGGGGGATGACCATCAGGTCGTAAACGGCGTCGTTATACACCAGCAAGTGATGGCTCCGGTCGAAGATCCTGCCCCGGGGCGGATATTCCACGATCCTTCGTAATGCAATGTTGCGGGCCGACAATTGATACTGATTGCTGGCAATCTGCAGATAAAACAGCCGCCCCAGAAACACCAGGGCAATCGTCACAAAAATGCCTATAACTACATACTTACGCCCTGAATAATTTTTTTTGTACATGAAAAGCCCGCTGTTTCCCGATAAATGCTACACAAAAGTAGGTAAAAACCTTTTTTCCGAAAGGAATTGAAAGGCGAAAAAAATGAATGAACCCATTTCCCTGATCGAAGGATCAAAAGAAGGAATTTTTTTCTGATGACGGTAGAATCTGATCAATAATTCCGATCCATCGCGATCTTTTTTCCGTGATTTAAGTTTCCAACGATTTTCAAAACGTTTGAAAAGCGCCCTGAACTTCCGCCAGAGACCGCGCCAGGCGAGGAACCGGAAATCGAACACTTTTTCATTGACAATGGGGCCCAATTTTGCCTAATTTTGCAGCCGCTAGAATGAGCAATAACATCATGGAAAATTCAAACACGATACTTCGTAAACCCGACTGGCTGAAAATCAAAGTGCCTTCCGGGAAAGAATATATATCCGTCAAGGAAATCGTCGAAAGAAAAAAACTGCATACCATCTGCACCAGCGGTCATTGCCCGAATATGCACGAATGCTGGGGCCGCGGAACAGCCACGCTGATGATCCTGGGAGACATCTGCACCCGGGCCTGCAGTTTTTGTAATGTAAAGACCGGGAGGCCCCTGCCTGCCGACTGGGGCGAGCCACTGCGGGTGGCCGAAACCGTCAGGTCGATGAACCTGAAACATGCCGTGCTGACTTCGGTGGACCGCGACGATCTGAAAGACGGCGGAGCCGAGATCTGGGCCCTGACCATCCGTAAAATTAAAGAACTCTGCCCGGAGACCACCATCGAAACGTTGATCCCTGATTTTGACGGTCGTGAGGATTTGATCCAGCAGGTGATCGATGCCGGTCCGGAAGTGATCTCACACAACCTGGAGACCATCCGGCGCATCACACCCTGGACCCGCAGCCGTGCCAAGTACGACCGCAGCCTCGAAGTTCTGAAATACATCGCCGCTTCGGGCACCGTGGCCAAATCAGGCATCATGGTGGGCATCGGCGAAACCCCGGAAGAAGTGTATGAGCTCATGGATGACCTGCGGGCCGTAGGCGTGCGTGTGCTTACCATCGGCCAATATTTGCAGCCGACAAAAAAACATTTGCCCGTCAAAGAATTTATCAAACCGGAACAGTTTAACCTCTATCATCAGATCGGCATTGAAAAAGGTTTTGATTTCGTGGAAAGCGGCCCGTTGGTTCGCTCTTCCTATCACGCAGAAAAACATGTTCCTCAAAAAAAGAAATTGTAATGTCTGACGCAGTTTTTCAAGCCAAATGGGAAGATTTAGGTCCTGTAGATTATAAAAAAGCCTGGGATTACCTGTTACACATGTTCAACAAACTACTGGAGGCCAAGGAACAGGGAGAAAATACCGATAGCCGTTTGTTGTTTTGTGAGCACAACCACGTTTTTACGCTGGGAAAAAACGGAGACAGGAAAAACCTGCTGATTTCCGATGCTGTGCTGAAAGAAAAGGGTATTGGTTTTTATCCCATCGATCGCGGCGGCGACATCACCTATCATGGACCCGGACAATTAACGGTTTATCCCGTCTTTGACCTTGAAAAGCTTCATGTTTCACCAAAAGAATTTGTTTTTGGGATTGAGTCGGCCATCATCCGGACCATTCGCCATTATGGTCTTGCCGGTTCCCGGATCGAGAATGCAGCCGGCGTTTGGATCGACGCCACGCGGCCGGGGAAAGCCCGAAAGATCGCCGCGGTGGGCCTGAAGATCCACCGGAAGATCAGCATGCACGGGCTGGCCATCAACATCAATACCGACCTGGATTATTTCCAGATGATTATTCCTTGCGGAATCTCCAACAAGGGAGTAACTTCACTTCAAAAAGAACTGGGGCATCCGGTTGATATGAAGGAAGTTAAACAATTTCTACTCCGGGAATTCGAAACGGTTTTCAGCATGAAATTCGAAGAGCATCAGGCTAATTAGATTTTCCGGTATCACTCATCACCCGCAACACTTCCAATGATTTGATCTTGCCCAACTCGGGGAGATGCAGCTGGTAATATGTGATCAGAGCATCCAGCAGGGCACGGCGCAACCTGTTGTTGATATGGAATGTTTTCAGTCCGTCCAGTCCCAGCTGCGTCAAAGCAAAAAAGATCTCCGCCTGTTCCCCTTCCAGAAAGTAAGGATGTCCGGGATGGATGGCAGAAAAATGGCCCTCCTGCATGTCGAAAAACGGTGGAGCTGCCTTGGCGGCCGTTTCACGTTTGGGCGAAAAGCCCAGAAAACGGGTGAGCTGCATCAGGAAAAGCAGATGAAAATTCAGGAAATGTTTTTCTTCCAGGTCGAACCATACCAGTGTATGAAAGATCCAATCGAACAACGCTTTGTCAGGGGTTTCGTGTCGGACGGTCTTGTAAAGGACCTCATCCAGAAACATCAGGATGCTTTGCTTTTCGGGTGAAAACGGGATGTGCTGCCAGGGTTGCGAAATCCTGGCTTCCCGGACAAGCTGCAAACCATGGGTTCCTTTGTGGTAGACGACCATTTCCAGCAAGGTGAGCGGTTGAAAAAGCGAAGGTTTCAGCCGGGCGTTTTTGCCGGTGACGCCCTTTACCATATACGACTGCAGTCCGAGCTCTTCGGTGAAAATCTTCACCACCAGTGAAGATTCTCCGTATTTCACTTTGTTGAAAACGATGCCCCGCGTGGTGATGTTCATGGCTGGTTGCAGTTTGTTGTTCTTTTTCGGCTTCTAGTGTATCACCAGGATCTTTGTCACCAGCGTTTGGGAGCCGTCGCTGTTGGTAATGAAAACCATGTAAACCCCGGTGCTGACCCGTTGATGATCCAGGTTGTACCCGTCCCAGATGGCTTGTCCTCCGTTGGCTTTGGTTTCAAACACCAGATTTCCGTATGAATCCGTGATCTTCACGTCGGCATCGGTAACCAGGCCTTTGATGGCGATGGGACCCGAATAATTCTGGCGAACAGGGTTCGGAAAAGCATAGACGTCACTATTGGTGCTCTTCCCCTCCGTTGCCGTTCCCCGAAAGGAAATAAGCCCTTTGTCCGTGCCAATGAACACTTCCCCGTCCTTATCCAGCGTGATACCGGTGATGTTATCCGAAAGCAACGGACTGTCGGCGGTGGTAAAATGATAGATCTGTTTCAGCCCATCCGGCGATAGCAGGAACACCCCGCTGCGTTTGGTACCGATCCACTTCCTGTTGGCCCCGTCGACGGTGATGGCGGTCACGGTTTCCGAAGCCAGCAACAGGTCGGCAAGTCCTGAACCGTCGTTCCTGGGTACGAGGATTTGCTGGGCATCAAAATTGGTACCGGAGGAAAAAATGTCCGCCGGATTGTAAAATACCGCCACACCGGCATCGGTTCCCACCCAAACTTCACCATTTTTGTCCGTGGCCATGGAATACACGCCGCTGCCCGGGAGATTGCCGTTACCGGCGCCGGAACCCAGTACCTTCACCTGATCGTCGGACGGGTCGTCCGGCGTGCCGTTGAAGTTATACACGATGTGCATGCCGTTGTTGCGTTTGATGATCCAGACATTATTGTTCTGATCGACCATCAGTTTTCCGACATCGATGCCGCTGAGGCTGCTGCCGAGATTAAAAGACTTCCATTTTCCATTGCTTTCGAGCACCGACAGCAGGTCGTACGCACCCGAGTTGGCAACCCAGAGATCATGCTGACTGTCGAAGTCCATCCCGCTGATGTTCACCAGGCTCGGGTTGGCGACCCACGGTTCCAGGCTGCTGTTATTTCTGGAAAAGACTGTGGAAAGTTTGTTGTTTTCAAATTTCAGGACTCCGGTTTGCCAGGTGCCCACGTAGGCAACCGAAGGATTGGCAGGGTCGGCTTTCACGCAAACCCAGTCGGAAATGGTATCGAAGGCAGGTGTGTTTGTCTGGTCAAAAGTCGTCCATTGATCATTTACAAACGAAAAAACGCCATCGTGGATATAGGCTTTCGACCAGTCGGACTGGTAGCCTCCCGGGACGACCCAGACATTGTTGCCGGCGGCGCTCAGGTCGAACACATTCGTGGTTCCCGGTCCGTTGGGTTTAAAAAACTGATCGTTAGCGCCCTGATTGGAAGATTCCAGCAAGCCGCGTGAGCTGGTACCGATCCATAGCGAAGCGTTCACATCACCCTGTACCGCCAAAGGTTCGAATCCCGAGCCCAGCGGATTGTCGATATGAAGAATATTGGTCCCGTTGGCATCATAGGCATTCACCGAATAACGATTCACCAGTAGCAACGCGTTGGATTCCGCATTCAACTGGCTGTGTCGTTCATGATTCAATGGTTCGAAATAATTCCAGTTTTTACCGTTAAAAACATAAAGCGTATCGCCGTCCCATGTTCCGGAATAATAATTGGCATAGACCTTTCCGGCGAAAGCCGTCACGAGGTTAAAGGTCTGATCCGGATGGGGAAACCGCAGATCCTGGTGCCACTGGTGAAAATCCGCCAGGTTGTTAGCGGCACGGTTGGCATAAAAAATGCCTTTGCCTGTGGCTGCAAAAAAAGAAGTGTCGTTGGCGGTAAAATCCAGCACATTCATGGCACTTCCGTTGTCACCAATATAGTAGGTATCTTTTATTTCCTGTTTGTTCAGATCGACCACGACGATCCCGAAACTGCAGGAGAGATAGGCCAGTTTGCCGTCAAAAAAGATGTTGTTGATGGTTTTGACCCCAAGCATGGCTTTGTTGTAAATATCAGGTATGTTGAAGACATTTCCTTTGTTGTCGATCAGATCAATGTTGGCATCGGCATAAGCAACCATCAGGATCTGCTCCTGCGGATCGTAGGCAATCTTCGAGATCCCGATGTCGTTGAGGCCTTTTACCCGGCCAAATGGGGCCAGCTGATCATCGCTGGTATTGTAGGTGAACAAACTGTAAGGCGTAGCGGCGTAAACAATATCTCCCGCGACGGCAATATCGATGACTTTCTGGTAAGGCAGATGGGTTCTCCAGTGCCCGATGGCCGGTATCTGGGCTCGAAGTGAACTTAGAATCAGGACATTGAAAAGAAGAATGAAGGATACAAGTCTTTTCATAAGAGACAAAAATAGGACCTCTAACCAAAACTTAAAAATAGAAAATTATCCCGCAGGATTCTCCCTGCAGCAGGGATTGCCTAACCGTCGTTGGCTAAATATATTTTTCGCCCTTTTCCACCTTCACGTCGTTGACGATCTGACGGATCTGCTGTTCATCCTGCTTGCGGCAGATGAGCAGGGCACCTTCTTCCTCCACGACAATGTAATCGTCCAGTCCCTGCAACACCACAAGCTTTTTATCCGAGATATTGACGATACAGTTCTGGGTATCATAAACCATGACATTATCGCCCACGATGGCATTCTGGTTTTCGTCCTTTTCACGGTTGGCATAGAGGGAACCCCAGGTGCCCAGGTCAGACCAGCCGAAGTCCACGCTGAGAACATAGACGTTTTTTGCACGTTCCATCACACCATAGTCGATGGAAAAATTTTTACAAACCGCATAGGTTTCCCTAATGAATTCATCCTCTTCGGACGTGTTGTATTTCCCAACACCTTTTTCGAACAAAACGTCCACGTCGCTCAGAAATTGATCGAAAGCGACCATGATGCTTTTCAGTGACCAGACAAACATGCCCGAGTTCCAAAGAAAATCGCCGCTGGCGATAAACGATTTGGCAATTTCAAGCGAAGGTTTCTCGGTAAACGTTTTGACTTTTTTCAGCCGGTTGTCCTCGGGATACACCATTTTATCTTCAAACTGAATGTACCCGTATCCGGTATCAGGCCGGCTGGGAAGGATGCCCAGGGTGATCAGCCAGTCGTTGCTTTCGGCGGCGTGCAGCGCGGTTTGGATGTCTCTTACAAATTCCTCTTCATTCAGGATCACATGGTCTGAGGGAGCCACCACCACCACGGCATTTTCATTTTCTTCCTTGATCTTGTAATTGGCATAGGCAATACAAGGGGCCGTATTCCGACGCGAAGGCTCGCAAAGTACCCGTGAAGGGTCGATCTCGGGAAGCTGTTGTAACACCAGCGCTTTATAGGAATCGTTGGTGACGATGAAAATGTTTTTTGCAGGCAGCACTTTACAAACACGGTCAAAAGTCATCTGGATCAGGGTTCGCCCCATCCCCAACACATCGATAAATTGTTTCGGGAAGGCGGTACGACTCATGGGCCAGAATCGGGAGCCTACTCCCCCGGCCATGATCACACAGTAATAATTGTCCATGGTAATTTTTTTAGATAGGCAAATTTAACAGATTTTACCTAAAAAACGAGTTTCAATCGGATTTCTTGTAAAATCCCGAGTAAAACTTTGAGGGCGGATCTTTCATCCATAAAAAGATGATTCTTTTGTTATTCAACGCATTACGATTTTCTTGAAATATTCGATGCCGGGAGGAATCCGCCGGTTGAGTTTATCCACCCAAAGAATTTTATTCATGCCGTTTTACCGGGGTCAGGGCATTGAAAAGATAGATCTTATTATTGACAATTTCCTGGCATTTGTAACGCTTGCGGACCTTTTCGAGGATCCTGAATTTGCGGTCGCGTTGAAAGACGAAAATCTCGCCTTGCTGCAGATCCTCCAGCCTCAGGATTTGATGCGGATCATATTTCTGAAAAGCGCGGGTCAGTTCCAGATCGGAGTGGCTGGAAGCCTTGATGTTTTTCAGATGCTTTTCGATGGCTTTTTCCAGCTCCGGCGGAAAGATCGCTTTCCCCAAAAACCTTCCCAGCTGTTCGGCGTAGATCTGCTTCCATTCCAGGCCGTGGGGTTGCCGCAAATGGCCGTATTTTTCGTAGGCCAGCAGATGGGAAAACTCATGGACAAAAGTCACAAAAAAAGCATAGGGATTCAGGTCGTTGTTGACAGAGATCCGTGGGTTGGCACCCTGGAAATGGGGCCGGAAATCTCCCAGTTTGGTCTTCCGGCTGCGGGTAATTTTCAGGTGCACCCGGTGACGGATGAGATCTTCCAACACGGTATCCACCACCGGAGAAGGTAAATATTTTTCGAGTAACTCCTTTTCTTTCATACAGATGACAAATATAAAACTATAATTGACTGCCCAAAATACCCTGGTGTCGTTAACCGGGGATTTTCGGAATACCGAAAGAGATGGTCCGCCTGATCAGCCTTTTCGTGCGGCCAGTACCGCTTCGGCGTAACCCAGGTCCCCGGGCCGCGTGATCTTGATGTTGTCCGGGTTTCCTTCGACAATGTGCAACTGAATACCCATGGCTTCCACCACGGAAGCATCATCGGTAAAGAGATCGTGATAAGTCTGGCTATACGCATTTTTGATCAACGCGGAATAAAAAACCTGAGGTGTCTGAACCGCTTTAAAG
Source organism: Candidatus Sulfidibacterium sp. (assembly GCA_046706345.1). Taxonomy (GTDB): domain Bacteria; phylum Bacteroidota; class Bacteroidia; order Bacteroidales; family F082; genus Sulfidibacterium. Next base: position 10,172 of record JBJKPL010000280.1, on the reverse strand, counting down.
TTTTCACGGTTGACTGCCCGGCTCAGGCCGTTTTCCACCATCCGCAGCGACTCCGTCGAAGGCACGACGGGAATGGCATTTCCATGGATTTTTGCCGTCCGGTGGCAATTGGCGATGGTCGTTTTATCCACCAGCGGACGCGCCGCATCATGAATGAAGACAAGGCATTTTTCAGGTACCAGCGCCAGTGCATTTTTCACCGAATGAAATCGGGTGGGCCCCCCCTCCACAATTTCGTGAGGCACCTCGAAATTAAATTCGTACCGCAGATGTTTCCATCTGCCGATCTCGGTTCCCGGAAGGACGAGCAGAAATTTCGCTTTTCCATAAAATTCGGCGAAGGCATCGAAAGTGTGCATCACCACCGGGCGACCGTCCAACAAATGAAACTGTTTGGGGGTGAGGGGATCCAGTCGCTGGCCTTTGCCGCCGGCTACGATAATGATGTAAACTTCCATGCGAAAATGATTTTTTACAATATTACGATTTCTTCTTTTTTAGATCCGGTTTTTTGCCATAAAAAAGCCCTGCACGTTGGATGCAGGGCTTCTATCGCTACGACTTAATATCTGTTTACAGGATCAGCATCGCATCTCCGTAAGTGAAGAAATTGTATTTTTCCTTTACGGCCGTCTGGTAGACTTCTTTGGCAAATTCAAATCCCATGAAAGCCGAAACCATCATGTACATCGGCGAATAAGGCAGATGAAAGTTGGTCACCAGCGCATTGGCGGTGCGGAACTCATAGGGCGGGAAGATAAATTTGTTCGTCCAGCCTTTGAAAGGTTTGATCCTTCCGGTAATGGAAACCGCGGTTTCCAGTGCTTTCAGACTCGTGGTTCCCACCGACACAACTTTATGCTTGTTTTCCCAGGCGCTGTTGATGACATCCACACTGTCCTGGGTAATAAACATCTCTTCGGAATCCATTTTATGCTTGGTAAGATCTTCCACCTCGATCGACCTGAAATTTCCCAATCCGGTGTGCAGGGTGATCTCGGCAAAAGTAACGCCGGAGATCTCCAATCTTTTCATCATCTCACGCGAAAAATGCAACCCGGCGGTAGGAGCAGCCACCGCGCCTTCATGCTTGGCATAAATGGTCTGAAAGCGCACTTCGTCTTCCGGTTCCACCGGCCGGTTGTGAATTTTCGGCAGCGGGGTCTCGCCCAGATTCTGCAAGGTCTTTTTAAATTCTTCATAAGGCCCGTCGAATAAAAACCGAAGCGTACGACCCCGCGAAGTGGTGTTGTCGATCACTTCGGCAACGAGGGTCTCATCGTCCCCGAAATACAACTTGTTGCCAATCCGGATCTTCCGGGCCGGATCAACCAACACATCCCACAGACGACTGCTTTTATCCAGCTCACGCAACAGGAATACTTCGATCTTGGCACCGGTTTTTTCCTTTTCTCCGTACAAGCGGGCAGGAAAGACCTTGGTGTTGTTAATTACAAATACGTCCCCATCGGAAAAGAAATTCAGTATGTCTTTAAACTGCAGATGCTCGATCGTGTGCTTTTGACGATCGACCACCATCATCCTTCCGGCATCACGATCTTTCGGCGGATACTTTGCGATTAATTCTTTCGGTAGGTTAAAATTGAATTGAGATAATTTCATTACTACTTATTTTTCAGAACTTTAATAAATTTATCCTTGTCAAAAATTTAGGAACAAAAAGTTTGCAAAGGTAGTTAATTTTAAGGGCGTTGTCAAGCTCGAAAAACTTCAGAAAAATGAAAGCCAGCAAATTACTCCGGACCGGCCTCTTCGGAACCCGCCTGACGCAACACCTCCTGTTTGAAGGTTTCGATGGTCCAGGCATCGGTTAGTTTATAATCTCCTATTTGCGTGCGCTTTAAAGCCGTAAGAAAAGCGCCGTTTTGCAGACTTTCGCCAAAATCGCGCACCAGCGCACGGATGTAAGTTCCCTTGCTGCAACGGACAGAGAAGTCCACAAACGGGGGTTCGAAGTTTAAAATTTCAAATTCATGAACCGTCACCTTTCGGGATTTTAGCTTCAATTCGTCATTATTTCGGGCATACATGTACGCTCTTTGTCCTTTGACCTTGATGGCGGAATAAATGGGCGGAACCTGGTGGATCTCGCCACGGAATTTTTCACTGGCCGCCTGCAGCATTTCCATGCGGATCCCATCCACACTAAATTCGTTATCGATCTCGGTTTCCGCATCGAAAGAAGGCGTGGTGGCTCCCAGCTGCATCCGACCGATATACACCTTATCCATCCCCTGATAGGCTTCAATCTGCTTGGTCATTTTACCAGTGCAAATGATCAACAGTCCGGAGGCCATCGGGTCCAGGGTGCCCGCATGGCCGACTTTCAGTTTCTTCAAATGATAGACTTTGCGGATAAAGGAGCGCAGCAGGTTTACGACATCGAAGGATGTCCAGTCCACAGGTTTGTCCAGTAATAAAACTTCTCCTTCCGGAAAATTAAACAGCATCAGTGAATGGTTAAGTTCACGCCAAAAGCATACAGCAAAAGGATGACCACCCCCACAATGATCCGGTAGTAACCGAAGATCTTAAATCCGTGTTTGGTCAAATAACTGATGAACGATTTGATGGCGATCATGGCAACGATGAACGAGATCACATTGCCAAAGATCAGAATGTCGATATTATGTATGTTGATGGCTTTGTATTCTTCAAGCAGTTTGTAGCCGGTGGCGGCAAACATGGTGGGAACTGCCAGGAAAAACGAAAATTCGGCGGCTGTTTTCTTGGTCAGTTTCTGTTGCATGCCTCCCACAATGGTAGCGGCTGATCGCGATACCCCGGGGATCATGGCCAGCACCTGGTAAAATCCAACGATAAAAGCTTTCTTAAACGTTACTTCCTGATCCGGGCTGGGTTTGTTGAACCATTCGTCCACAAACAACAGGACGACCCCTCCGATGATCAGCATCACAGCGACAACATAAACGCTTTGCAGCAGATCGTCGATGTAATGACCGAGCAACAGTCCGAAAAAGGCGGCCGGCAAAAAGGCTACAAATAACTTGTAATAGAAGGTGAGGGTTTGAAAAAATCGCTTCCAGTACAACACCACCACCGAAAGGATAGCTCCCAGCTGGATGCTGATGATGAATGCCTGTCCGAAATCGGAATTCCGCATGCCCAGAATGCCTTCGGTCAGGATCATGTGTCCGGTGGACGAAATGGGTAAAAACTCTGTAATTCCTTCAACAATGGAAAGAATAAACGCGTGGAGCCAGCTCATAAACTATCTATTATTTGTTTTCTTTGGGAAGTTTCATAATGGCATAAATCTCTACACCATATCCGGCCAGAATCAGGATCGGAGCCAGGGTGATCCTCTGAAAATCAAAAATGGCCGGCTCGAATTTAGTGATGGTATCCGATCCGCCACCGATCATCAGGATAAAACCCAGGGCCAGTAAACCCAGTCCGATAAACATGTACTTGTAGTTTTCTTTCGTAAACGCCCAGGTAAGTTGTTCCTTTTGTTTCTTAGTCTCTGGTTTATTTTGTGTTGCCATGGTCCTGAATTTTTGTCAAAAATAAAATAAAAATGTTTATTTCTTGCGCTGTTAAGATTTCATAACATAATCCCAATCAAAACCAGGAATGGATCCGGATAAAAGGAAGAAACCGCTCTTTTCTTTCGAAAAAAGCACAGGCTCCCAAAAAAATTTAGCTTCTGTTTAACACTTTGTATTTCTTATGTTTATGATATGATTCCATAATAAGTTCCTCCGAAACCTGAAAAAAAATTTTGCAATTTCCAAAAGATGTGTATTTTTGTCCAATCGATTAAACCAAATGGTTAAATCAAAAAGTTAAACCAAATGGAAAGCGAAACAGGAAATAATAAAACCACGGAAGAACAGATCCTGGAAGCCGCGAAAAACGTTTTTCTGGAAAAAGGAATGGACGGGGCCCGCATGCAGGAGATTGCCGACCGGGCCGGCATCAACAAGGCGTTGTTGCATTATTATTTCCGTACCAAAGACAAATTATTCATTACCATCTTCCGAAATCTGATCAGTCAGCTCTTTGACCAGATCAACCTCCATCTTCAAAACAATGACAATATTTTCGATTTCATCGAGAAATTTGTGACCACTTACAGTGCCCTGCTGGAGCAGAACGTGTATTTGCCCAATTTCATCCTGAACGAGATGCATCGCAATCACGAAAACATCGTTCAGATCTTCGAATCGGAACGACTGATACAAAATGTGCCCCGATTGGAAAAGATGATCCGGAAAAGTGTGGATGCGGGCGAAATCAGGCCCATCAGTGCGGAGGATCTGATCGTGGACATGATCGGGTTGTGCGTATTTCCGGTAGTAGGGCGGCCTGTGATTCTGAATTTCCTGTTCCATGGCGAGGAGCCAGCCCATGAGCAATTCATGAAAAGCCGCAAAGACCACATCATCGGTCTCATAAAACACGCCTTAACCCCTTGTAAACAGACCAAATAATTTCGATCCATGAAAAAACAGCTATTTCTATTGGGATTTTTGGTGGGAGCCGTTATTCCACTCAGGGCCCAGAGCCTGCAGCCGGTAAGCCTGCAGGAATGTCTGCAAAAAGCCGTGGCGCATTTTCCCAACGAAAAACAGCTGCAGTACAATCAGCAGACCCACCAGCTAAAGGATGAGATCCTCAATAAAAACTACCTTCCTTCGCTGAACCTCAACGGGCAGGTTTCGCATCAATCCGAAGTGACCAGCATTCCCATATCCTTTCCGGGAATCAGCATTCCGACCCCCAGTAAAAACATGTATAAACTGAATCTCGACTTGCAACAGCTGATCTGGGACGGCGGCATGACCTCCAGTCAGAAAAACCTGGAAAACAGCAGCTATCAGATCGCCGATCAGCAGGTGAAGATCTCAACGTATCAGCAAAAGCAACGGGTGGCCCTATTGTATTTCAACATCCTGTTCCAGCAGGAAAACCTGAAAGCCCTGGATGTTTTGATCGACGACTTGAAGGCACGGATCGGTGAAGCGGAGTCGGGTGAAGCAAACGGTGCCGTGCTGGCTTCGGATGTGGATGTTCTCAAAGTCAGCCGGATGCAGGCGCAACAAGCCATCCTTGAGAATCAGGAAGACACCCGGGGCCTGCTGGACGAAATGAATGAGCTGACGGGTATGAAGATCCAGTCGGCCAAACAGTTGCAGACCCCTGATTTCAAAGGAACGCAGTTTCCGTTTGAAAACAACCGTCCGGAGTTCAGGCTACTGACCTTACAGCAAAACAACCTCAACGACCTGAAAAAAATGTACACCGCCAAACGCATGCCCACCCTGGCTGCCTTCGGCCAGGCCGGATACGGCAGGCCCGGTTACAATATGCTGAACAACGATTTCAAAACCTATTACATGTTCGGCCTTCAACTGCACTGGAACATCTTCGACTGGAATCATGTAAAAAAGGAAAAACAGGTACTTTCGATCCAAAAAAACATCCTGCAGGCAGAAAAAGAAACCTTCGATCAGAACCTGCGTGTCACCTATAAAAAACAACTTGCTGCCATCGAAAAATATCAGAAGCTGGTGACCACCGACCAGCAGATCGTTGACCTTCAGAATCAGGTGGTAACCACGGCGCAGAGCAAGCTCCGCAACGGCACCCTCACGCCCGCCGACTATCTGATCCAGTTGAACAAAAAGATCAAAGCCCTGCTGACGATGGACGCCCATCACCTGCAGTTGCTTTTCACCAAATACCAATATCTGACAGCCATTGGAAATTTATAACCTTGAAACAATCATCCCATGAAAAAATACATCCTACTTTTTACCCTGGCACCTTTCCTGCTGGCTTCCTGCGGAAAGCAAAACGGCCTTGCGGACGGATACGGGAACTTTGATGCCCATGCCGAAGTCATTGTTTCCGCCCAGAATATGGGGACGCTTGAAACCTTCAACGTAGAAGAAGGCAACCGGTTGCAGGCCGGACAACAGGTTGCCCTGGTGGACACAACGGCCCTGAACCTGAAAAAACAGGTCCTGTTTCAGCAGATCCAGGCCGTGGCCACCCAGCTGAAAAACATCACCGCCACCATCGCGTTGCAGGAGCAACAGCTGAAGGTAAACCAAATCGAGCAAGTACGGGTTCAGCGGCTTTTTGCCAACCATGCGGCCACCCAACGGCAGCTGGATAACATCAACGGCCTGGTGGACGTCAACAAAAAGCAAATTGCCGTCACGGAAACGCAAAAAGAAAATATTCATTCACAGATCCGCAGCATCCGTGCTCAGATCGCCGAAGTGAACGAGAGCATCAGCAATTGTCTGATCAAAAATCCCGTCAGCGGCACCGTGCTTGTAAAATATGCCGAACAGGGCGAACTGGCTACTCCGGGGGAAGCTTTATATAAAATTGCCAATCTGAAAACACTGGAGCTGAACGCCTACATCAGCGGAAGCGAACTGAGCAAAATCAAGATCGGACAAGAGGTGGAGGTGTCTTATGATAAAAGCCAGACGGAGAATTTCAAAGTGAAAGGCACGGTGATCTGGGTATCTTCGGAAGCCGAATTTACCCCCAAAACGATTCAAACCAAACAGGAAAGGGTGAATCTGGTGTATGCTGTCAAGATCAAAGTTCCCAACGAAAACGGGGCCATCAAGATCGGCATGCCGGGAGAATTCCGTTTCATTAACCGCAACAAATAAAGAGCGTTAAATGAGTTTTGTATTAAAATTTAGCTATTTTTATAGAGTTAATCTTTGTCCGGTAAAGCCGGCGTTTTCAAAAAATTATTCACTTAAAACTCAAGAAAGATGAAAATTTCAAGTTTTGCAATTGTACTTTTTGGATTGATACTCAGTCCTTTTGCGCTCATTCAGGCACAAACGGTGAAGGCCGATGATATTGTAGGCGTCTGGTTGACCCAGGATAAAGACTCACACGTGGAGATTTTCAAGCAAGGGGACCAATATTTTGGTAAGATCATCTGGCTGTCCGAACCCATCGACAGCGTCACGGGCAAACCGAAAGTGGACGACAAAAACCCAGACGCCAAACTGCAAAGCAGACCCATCATGGGATTGGAGCTTCTGACGAATTTTAAGTATTTTCCGGACGATCAGGAATGGGAAGACGGCCATATTTATGATCCGAAAAAAGGCGCTACCTACAAATGCTACATGGAATTCCCCGATCCGGGCAACAAAAACAAACTCAAGATCCGGGGGTACATTGGATTTAGCTTGCTGGGGCGTACGGTTTACTGGTACCGTGTGACGCAGTAGGCGGTTTATCAGCCTCCGGCTGACAAGAATTTTTGAAATTTTGTAACTGATTTTTTCTTCCTCCCGGAAAAAATGGAGGAAGTAAGGGAATATTATGTCAATTGGAATCCAAATAGAGCACATTCAGAAGCACTATCGCGACGTCAAAGCGCTGAAGGATATCAGCCTGGAAGTAAGGCCCAACGAACTGTTCGGCTTCATCGGGCCGGACGGGGCTGGAAAAACCACGCTCTTCCGTATCCTTACCAGCCTGATCCTGCCGGAATCGGGGACCGCGCGAATTGGGGGCTTTGACGTGTTGAAGGATTACAAAAAGATCCGGCAGATCACCGGCTACATGCCGGGACGGTTTTCGCTGTATTGCGACCTGACGGTGGAGGAAAACCTGCGGTTTAATGCCAAACTTTTCCACACCTCGCTGGAGGAAAACTACGATCTCATCGAAGATGTATACAAACAGATCGAGCCGTTTAAAAAACGCCGTGCCGGTGCCTTGTCGGGTGGGATGAAACAGAAACTGGCCCTGTCTTGCGCGCTCATCCACCGGCCGCAGCTGCTCATCCTGGACGAGCCTACCACCGGTGTGGACGCGGTTTCCCGGAAGGAATTCTGGGACCTGCTGAAGAAGATGCAGCAGAAAGGCATTACCATCCTGGTTTCCACACCGTACATGGACGAAGCTGCCCTTTGCGACCGGGTGGCGCTGATGCAATCGGGAAATGTCCTGACCATCGACAGTCCGGAAAATATCGTGGACCATTTCCAATGGAACATCCTGTCGGTGAGATCCGACCGGATGTACGAGATGCTGAACGCGCTGGGCGCTGTAGAAGGGGCGGAACAGGTATACCGGTTCGGCGATTCCATCCATCTGTTCACGCAGAAAGATGCTGCCGGAATGAAAGAAAACATCCTCAATTCCCTTACGGAACAAGGATATCAGAACCTGAATGTGGAAATTCAGAAACCCGTCATCGAGGACTGCTTTCTGGCATTAATGGACAAACCCGAAGAAGCATGACACAAACGGAACGAATTATCGACGTTGAGAACCTGGTGAAAAAGTTCGGAGATTTTACCGCCAACGACCATCTGACATTCCATGTCAACAAAGGCGAGATCTTTGGGTTTCTGGGCGCCAATGGCGCCGGGAAAACCACCGCCATCAAGATCCTGACGGGATTGTCGCATCCCACCTCCGGAAAGGTGACCGTTGCCGGTATCGACGTTTCCCATCATCCCGAAAGGGTGAAAAAAAGCATTGGTTACATGAGTCAGGCTTTTTCGATGTACAACGACATGACGGTCAAGGAAAACTTCCGGTTTTACGGTGGCGTCTACGGGTTGAGTGCCAAAGACATTCGGGAGCGAACGGACTATTACCTGAAGAAACTCAACATGGAAGGCTACAAGGATATGTTACTGAAGAACATTCCGCTGGGATGGAAACAAAAGCTTTCGTTTTCGGTGGCCAACCTGCACCGGCCGGACATTGTTTTTCTGGATGAGCCGACCGGCGGGGTGGATCCCATCACCCGGCGGCAGTTCTGGGAACTGATCTATGAAGCCTCTCACCAGGGCACCACGGTTTTTGTCACCACCCATTATATGGACGAGGCAGAATACTGCCACCGCATCTGTATTATGTCCGAAGGCCAGATTAAAGCCATGGACACGCCGGCAAGCATGAAAAACAAGTACAACGTTCAAAATATGAACCAGGTTTTCCTGAAAATCGCAAGAAATGTGGAGGGTTAGGCCATGACAAAAGAAATACTCATCATAATCAACAGGCGCCATGTGGACATTTGTTAAAAAAGAATTTCTACACATCTTCCGCGATTACCGGACCATGGCGATCCTTTTCGGGATGCCGCTGGCACAGGTGCTGCTGTTTGGTTTTGCCATCACCAACGACATCAACAATGCCCACATCGCCGTGCTGGACAACTCGCATGATGTGGTCACCCGCGCCATCACCCGCAAGATCCTGTCTTCGAATTATTTTATTCTGGACCGGTACCTTTCTTCCGATACCCAGATCAAACCGGCCTTCCGCAAAGGTGAGATCAAGGAAGTGGTGGTGTTTGAACCGGATTTTGCCAAAAAACTCAAGTCGGAAGGCGTGGCGCACATCCAGCTCATCCAGGATGCCACCGATCCCAACATGGCCAACATCCTGAATTCGTACACCCAGGCGATCATCAACAGCTATGTCAAGGAAAAGCTGCTTCCGGTCAAAAATCAGCCGATGACCATCAACATCATCAACAAGATGCTCTACAATCCGGAGCTGAAAAGCGTTTATATGTTCATTCCGGGGATTATAACGGTGATCCTGATGCTGGTCTCGGCCATGATGACCTCCATTTCCATCACCCGCGAAAAGGAACTGGGCACCATGGAGGCACTGCTGGTCTCCCCCATCAAACCGGTTTATATCATCATCGGAAAAGTCGTGCCTTATGTGGTGCTTTCCTTCATCAGCCTGATCTCCGTTCTGGTCTTGTCGCGATTTGTTTTTGCCATGCCCATCCGGGGAAGCCTGGCCCTGCTGCTGGGTGAAAGCCTGCTCTTCCTGATCATGGCACTGTCGCTGGGAATTTTGATCTCTACGGTCAGCAAAACACAACAGGTAGCCATGATGCTGTCGATGGTGGCGCTCATGTTGCCGACCATTCTCCTTTCGGGATTTATCTTCCCCATCGCCAACATGCCGTTCATGCTACGGATGATCAGCAATTTAATGCCGGGCAAATGGTTTATCATCATTGTCAAGAACATCATGCTGAAGGGAACAGGGATTGCGTATTTCTGGAAAGAAACGCTGATCCTTTTCGCCATGACCCTGGTATTCCTGGGTATCAGCATCAAGAAATTTAACATCCGGCTGGAGTTATCACTCAAAAT
>JBJKPL010000279.1:0-1868 GCA_046706345.1 Candidatus Sulfidibacterium sp. | reverse complement strand
TACAGTCTCACCGAGATTGCCAACATCGTGGAATCCAACGATGCGAAGATCCTGAGCACGTATATTATGAGTCATGAAGATTCAACCCGGATGGAGTTCGCCCTTAAAATCAACAAACTGGATATTGCAGACATTTTAAAGACCCTTGACCGGTACGGCTACTTTGTAAAAGCCTCTTTTAACGAAGATACCGACCTCGATGACCTGAAAGACCGTTACAATATGCTCATGAATTACCTGAATGTTTAGGTTTAAATTTTTCTTCCTTTCCCTACTCCTTGTGGCAGCCCTGAATGCCAGCGCCCTGCAGACTATTTCTGCGGCTGCGAACCCCGATCAGAAGCTGGTGGTGAACAACATTTTCGTCAACGGAAACCACATCACCAAGCGGTTTATCATCCTTCGGGAAATTGAAGTTAAAAAAGGAGATACCCTCAGCCGGAAAACGCTGATGCGGAAGCTTACCGAGAGCCGTCACAACCTGCTGAATCGTTCGCTTTTTAATTTTGTGAACATCAAGCCGGTGATTACCGGCCCGAATGTAAGTATTTATGTTTCTGTAGTGGAAAGATGGTATGTCTGGCCCATCCCCATCATCAAATATACCGATCTGAATTTTAACGTCTGGTGGCAGAAAAAGGAGATCAGCCGCATTGATTACGGTTTCAATATCAAGGTGAATAACTTCCGGGGGCGGATGGAAAACCTCATCCTCCTGCTGCAGAACGGCTATAACAAAAGCGTTCAGGTATCCTGGGACGATCCTTATATCAACAAAAAGGAAACCTGGGGCGTGGGTTTCAAGACCGGATTGATCATCAACCACGAAGTCGATTATAAAAACCTGGACAACAAGCTTGTCTTCTTCGGCGAGCCGGTCAAATATATCCGGAAGAACCTGTTCTTCACCCTGCTGGCAACCTACCGTCCGGCTTATAAAATGTTGCATACTTTTTTTATTTCCAATAACCATTACAACTTTGCCGACACCTTGCTGAAGTTAAATCCTTCGTTTGCTTACAAAAGGCCCGTCTTTTCGTATCTGTCACTTCAATACAATTTCAAACTCGATTATCGAGATTATGCCCCCTACCCGCTCAACGGTTATTATTTTGAGCTGGACCTGGAGCAGTCCGGACTGGGGTTGTTGGACAACCGGGTAAACTATTTTTCGGCCTATGCGGTATTCGACCGGTATTTTCAGATCCACAAACCCTGGTATTTTGCTTACAATGTCACCCTGAGAATGGAACCCAACCGGTACCGCCCCTATTTTCTTGAAAGAGGCCTCGGCTATCCGCCGACGACGTTGCGCGGTTACCAGCTTTATGTGGTAAACGGCCAATGGATGGCCCTGTTCCACTCCAACCTTAAGTACGAACTGATTCCCAAAAAGATCGTGCAGGTGCCTTTCATCCACTCAGAAAAATTCGGTAAACTGTTTTATTCCGTGTATGCCAATCTGATCTTCGATGCGGGTTATGTTTCCGATCATGTGACCTACCGGGAAAGCCCGCTGGCCAATAAATTTCTTTACGGGACGGGACTGGGGCTGGATTTTGTCACCTATTATGACATGGTTTTCGGTATCGAGTATACCATCAACCGTCAGAATCAGAAGAATTTTTTTATTAGTTTAGTCGCCCCTATTTAATGACTTTTCATTTTGCCTATTTGAAATCAAGAATTAAACATAGAATCCTGGCAGTCGGCATCTTGCTTATCCTGATCCCTTCCTGGGCGAGTGCTCAGATCAATTACAAGCATTTTATTTTTACGGGTCAGGTAGCGCTTTCCAACAAAGACTACACCGAAGCCATGCGGGATTTTAACACGGCCATTTATGCCAAACCGGATGGTTTTGAAGG
>JBJKPL010000278.1:0-4912 GCA_046706345.1 Candidatus Sulfidibacterium sp. | reverse complement strand
TGCTGGTCACGTTCAGACTGATCTCGGCATGCTGCTGCAAATAGGCGGTATCAGCCGATACTTTTTGGTGTTGTTCCCAGGCATCCAGCGCTTTTGGTTTATAGGTCAGATGGCATGCCAGGCATCCGCCGCCGCGGCTTGCTTCGGTCACAGGGCCGGTTTCGGTTTTGGGATTTCCCAGATGACAACGGATACACAGGTTCTTTAAATGTTCATCCGCAGCGGAATGATCCAGTTTGGAGACTTCTGTCAACGTATTCGGACTCTTTTGTTCGCCGAAAACATACCGGTCCACGCTGATCATACCGCTCAGGCTGTTCATCAGCGAAGAGGGAACGCGTTGGGCGATGTCGGGATGACACTGGGCAGTACCACAGCTTCGGGCCTCGTTGTCCATGTTGCCCGGAATTAAGATCATATTCCGGTGGGCCTGTTGTTTTTCCGTGGCGAAAGGATTCCCCCCGTGGCAGGAAAAACAGCCAATGGTCTCCGGATTGTGCGTTTGGACAAAGCCGTGCGTGTTATCATGACAGATCAGACAGCTTTCTTTTCTTCCCAGCACGGTAGGCGTTTTCAGCAGTTGGTTCTGAGTGAAATCCGGGAAGAAATTAACGCGTTCGGTTTTGAAATTGGATTCTACACTGTAAGCATATCCCGGTTGACCCGGAACTGTCCATTTCCAGTTTTCGCCCCTGAAAAACAGCCCGATCAGCGTCAGCACAAGATAGGCTCCGGTCAGGATCAGCAGCGTTCTTTTGCTGAAAAACATGGGCTTGTCTTTCGTGGTATTCACGATGTAAACTAAAACAAGCAAAAAGAGGATCAGTGCCAGCGACCATTCCGGATGACTGAGCCAGTGCAGGATTTCCTGAAATCCCACAAAATACCAGGGGCCTTTTACGCTGGGATTCAGATTGTCGTGCAGGGGGGCGGTAAAGAGATAACTTAAAACGACAAGACCTATAAAAACCATCACAAAATCTGAGGCTTTGGGCCAGAATTTCTTGCTGTGCTCAAAGATGATCACGGCCAGAAATACAGTGAAGGTGGCAATGTGATGCACGTAGATCAGCTGATAGCTGCCCTCTTTCCCCAGCAGGGAATAGGCGATCAGCTTGCCGAAAAGCGGAATACGCTCCGAAAGTGTGAACAGGATCTGCCGCGCCTGAATGCTGTCGGCATCGCCTTTAAGCAGAAAACCCGTGAGCATGGCCAGAAAAATGATGAGCACGCCTGCACTGAGCCGGAAGGCCATGCCCTTCCTGAGCCCGACCTGACTTTTTTTATGATAGTGATCGTAAAGGTGCAGCAGGCTGAAGAACAGGAAAAACTGGGAGCTCCAGTAGTGGAGGTTTCGGATGAAGGAAGCCCAGGGATTCATCACCACCATGGTGCTGATGCTGCGGTAAGGCTTCTCCACATCAAACGGAATGGCAAGCAGCACGCCCGAAAGGATGACAAAGGAAAACAAAGCCAGTGCCAGTGCTCCGTAAGTCGTTTTCAGCTTCAGATACCGTTTGAGCGTTTTCATCGTTTCAGGACTTTATGTCTATATGCGCTCCGTCTTTGGAAATGGTGGCCGTGAGCTTTTCCAGTGATTTGTAGGCAGGACCTTTTACGGCCTGTCCGTTCAGGTTGTATTGCGAACCGTGACACGGACAAACCAGCCGGCCGTTTTCTTCCTTGTTGATCACGCATCCCAGATGGGTGCAATGCGAGGAAAAAACCTCCGTTTTTCCGTTTTTGTTTATGATGATATAATCATGCAGAAAAGTAACTTCCTTGTTTTTATCGAAGGGAAAAATATGTTGTTTCTGATTTTGAATATGGCTGTTGCGTAAGGTGAGTTTATCCCATAAAAATGCCACTGCCAGCCCGATTCCGGCAGCTCCTAACTGAAGAAATTTTCTTCTGCTGTGCTTCTCCATGGTATTGGATAATTCTCGTGGCGAAAGTACGAAATCACCGGGCTGAAAGTGGTTAGATCATATATAAATAGCTGCATAAATGGCTTCAAAAGGCTAATTTAGAAGGGTTTTATTTTGTATTGCGAAATACTGCATGTGTTGTGAAAGGAATGCTGTCAGCCGCTTTGGCTGATCTTTTGCAGCATTACAGGATCCAGGATGTGGAATTCTTTTCCCTTCACGCGGATTACTTTTATTTCCGAAAGCTCACGGATGGAGCGCGTGAGGCTTTCGCGGGTGGTGCAGATCAACGATGCCAGCTCATATCGTGAAAGCGGGATCTCAAAAGTCGACGCCTGGCCGTGGATATTTTCCGAAAAAAACAACAGGATGTCCGCCATCCTTCCGTTGATCTGTTTTTGATGCCAGTTGACGAAACGGTCGAAATAATTGAGCTCTTCTTTGCAAAGAAAGAGCAGCAGTTCATCATCGAACTGAGGGTTCCGGCTGATGAGCTTTTTAAACGAAAGGTTGTCGATGAAACAGACCACACATTCGTTGACGGCCTTAACGGAATACTGATTGGTCTTTTCGAACAGTACGGTTTGCAGCCCGATGTAGTTTTTGGGAAGCACGATTTTCAGGATCTGATCGATGCCTTTTACGCCTTTTTTGCTGATGATCGCCAGCCCCGATTTCAGATAACCTACGTGTGAGGACAACAGGCCTTCCTTGATAATATGCTCTCCCGGGCTGAAAGTCGCTTCAGCACAGTTTTCCATCAACACATGCAGTTCTACTTCACTAAGTGTGTCGACGGCCTTGGACCGTATTACGCAATTTTTGCAATCCTGCATGAATCAAAGTTAACAAGAAAAGGCCCGGTAACTTAGTTATGTGATGAATATCACTATTTCCTTTCACTGAGATCAAAAATTCGGGCATGGAATGATCAGATTTTCTTTATGAAAATTCACATCTTAAAGTATTAATAATCATTGTTTTAAAAAATAATTCACATCAATATTGCGTAAATTTACAATACCAAAAACTAAAACCATGGAACCAAAATTCAGAATCATCGTGAGTGCCGCATTAACGTTCTCGTTGATCGGTTTTGTATTGTACTTATTATTTATCCTTTCGGGATTTCTGGGATGCTGTTTCGGGATTTCCCTTGCTGGCTATGATCAGGTATTGATCGTTCTGGCGGTTGCCGCCCTGGCCACTTTTGGAATATGTTTTTATACGTCCTGTTACCGTAAATGGAGAAACAGCCTGAATGCCGGCCCGCAAAATGGAAGTTAAGCGCATGTTGCATGATGGCAATGGATGCTTTTCGGGAGACTCAGCCTTTTTCGCTGATCTTTTCAAGCAGCGGTTTGTTGAGAATGCGAATGTGTTTTCCTTTGGCGGATATGATCTTTTCTTTTGATAATTCCGTAAGCAACCGACTGACGGTTTCGCGGCTGGTGCAGACCAAATCTGCGATTTCGCTCCGTGTAAGCGGCAAATCGTACTCGTCAGCCAGATAGATTTCATCGGATAAATATAGCAGATGATCTGCCAGACGGCCATAAATCTGATTCTGAACCAGCTTGACGCAACGATGGAATTGTTCCAGTTCGTTTTTGCATAATTCCAGGATGATTTCGTATGAAAAATCAGGATTGATCCTCAGCAGTTCTTTGAAAGAGTAGATATCAATAAAGCAAGCGGTGGTTTTTTCAAGTGCTACGGCTGAATAACGATTGATTTTATCTCCCATGGTGGTAGGCAGCCCCAGATAACAGGGGGCTTTTTTAAACCGCAGAATCTGCGTGCGCTGCGGTCCTTTGATCATGAGTTTGGCCATCCCGGTCCGCAAATAGATAATGTTCGAGGACAATGCCTCCTGTTTAAAGATTGTTTCTCCTTTTTCGAATTCCACCCGGACGCAGCTGTTGCCCAGAAGCTGTAATTCGTTTTCGTCCAGGAATTCAACGGCCTGTGATTTCAACTGGCAGGTGGAGCAATAGGTGTTGGTTATCATAGCTTCTGTGATTTAATTATCAACAAAATTAATTTAATTGTGATAAAAATCACAATTGATTCAAATTTATCTCACGGTATTTTTTTGAAAAGATGATACTGTAACGGTTATTTTAGCATTGTTAAAATATTAACATTAAAATTGGAGGAACCAAAATGGCAAACAAAAAATTAACCTTAGCATTGTTTTCCGGCAGTGTGGACAAACTGACTGCTGCCGGCGTGATTCTTGGTGGCGCAGCTGCCGAAGATATGGATGTAGAGATCTTTGTACTGTTGCAGGCTGCATTTGCCTTTAAAAAGGAAAATGCCCTGGTCAACGACCGGGTAGCCGAACTCACGGACAAGAAAGATGATTTTCTGGCCGCACTGGAACGCCTTGAAGCGCCGCACTGGACGCAGGCTTTCAAGACAGCCAAAGAGATGACCCAGGTAAAAATTCACATTTGCGGCTTTGCCGGAAAAGTATGGAACGGATTCAAGCTGGATGATTTTATCGATCTGGCGGATGATATCTGCGGCATTGGCGAGTACATCACATCTGCTGAAAATGCAGACGTAAATTTATTTATTTAAAAACTTAAACATCAGAACCATGTTAGAAGTAGAATCTTTAAAAACAATTAAAGCCGACAAAGTGGTCGATGCGCGGGGTACTTCCTGCCCGGGGCCGCTTCTGGCGGCAAAAAAGGCCATTGGAGAAATCAGCGACGGTCAAACCATGGAAGTGCTTTCAGCCGATGAAGGTACCCGTCGGGATATCCCCAAATGGTGCGACAAAAAGGGTTATCAATACCTTGGAACTTTAGAGGAGTCAGGGTATTTCAGGATCTTTTTAAAAAAATGATCATGACAGGTACAGCTGTCGGCGGCAAACCGAGAATTCTTGTTTTTTCCACGGAAAAGATCTCGGATCCGGCCATCGATATGGCCGGTTTGCTGAAGCTGCATTATCCGCCGGAAGTGTATACCAT
>JBJKPL010000277.1:0-5173 GCA_046706345.1 Candidatus Sulfidibacterium sp. | reverse complement strand
CCATTTCACTGTTTGGCTTAGTCTTTGCAGTGAGTTATTAGCTATTCATTGAAAACAAAGGCTATGATCATCGGAATCGGAGGCGTAAGCAATGCCGGAAAAACAACGTTGGCCAGGAGGTTAAAAGAATCTTTGGCCCCTTTAACAGTCAAGACTTTGTGCCAGGACGACTTTCCCAATCCTGAGGATCAGATTCCCATGGTCCAGGATCATGTGGACTGGGAAATCCCGCAATCCATCAATATGTCCAACTATTTCAAGCAGGTACTGGAAGCCTCCAGAAAATATGATGTCGTCATCGCGGAAGGGTTGTTCGCCTTTTGTGATAAGAGGATCGTCAGGCATTACGACAAGAAGATCTTTATGACCATCAGCAAGGAGACCTTCTGGGACCGGAAATCCAAGGACTTCCGGTGGGGGAAAGAACCCGAATGGTATATGGATCATATCTGGGAAAGCCATTTCAAATGCGGCTCCCTCCAAAGCCTGGACAAGGATACCGTGATCCTTTCGGGAGAAGACCCGGTGGATCTGCAACAACTGATCCCCGAACTGGAATTTGAGAAATACCTGACTCCTTCCCTGCCGGAAGCGCTTCAGCTCAACAATTAATCATTTTTTATTACATCTTTTGACAGGAAGAACTATATTTGCCACGAACCAGTTTCTCCTCCAAATTATGTACAAATGAAAACATTGAAGCTGACCCTTTTAGCCGCATTCTTCCTGGCTTTTTCGGGCCTCATGAATGCGCAGCACATCACCATTCTTCACACCAACGACATTCATTCAAAAATTGACGGGAACGGCCCGAGAGTCGATTATTCCCCGGAGGTGCTGAACAACGACAGGGTCCTGGGCGGGTTTGCCCGCCTGGCGACTTTGCTGAAAGAACAAAAAGCCGAGAACCCCGACGGGACACTCATCGTGGATGCTGGCGATTTTCTGATGGGAAGCCTGTTCAACATGGATGAACCCAACACAGGGTTCGAACTGGCCATGCTGAAGAAAATGGGATTTCAATTTACCACCCTCGGAAACCATGAGTTCGATTACGGACCCAACGCACTGGCCGATGTGATCAACGAAGCCAAAAAACACGGTGGCATCCCCCAGATCATTTCCTCCAACCTGAAACCGGTTCCCAACGATGTCAGGGATAATAAACTGGCCAAACTCTTTGAGGACGGAACGATCCTGCCTTATAAGATCGTTACACTCAAGGGCATTAAGATCGGGATCATCGGGATCCTGGGCATTGACGCCGCCGAGGTGGCGCCCAACAAAGCGCCCGTGATCGTAGAAAAACAAAGTAAAACGGCCCGGAAATTGGCCAAAATGCTGAAAAAGGAAAAACACGTCGAACTGGTGATCTGCCTTTCGCACAGCGGGGTCTATCCCAACGGCAAGGGCGGCTTCTATGGCGAAGACATCAAACTGGCCAAAAAAGCCAAATACATCGATGTGATCATCAGCGGGCATACCCATGTGGTGACCCCACAACCCATCAAGGTTAAAAATACACTTATCGTACAGACGGGGTCTTACCTGCATTATCTGGGACGCCTGGACCTGGATGTGGAACAGGGAAAAATTGCCAGCTATCAATTCAAACTGATCCCCATCAACGATCAGATCCTGGGCGACAAAAAGATCAATGCCGAAATCAATGATTACGAAAAAATTCTTACCAAAAAGTATCTGACTCCCCTGGGTCTTAGTTATTTGAAGCCCATTGCGGAGACTTCGTTCAATTTGATGAAGCACAATCCCAAAGGGTATCAAAACACCAGCCTGGGCGTCTTTCTGGATCATGCCATCAAATATTATGTGGACAAGTACGATGACGGAACCGACGTGGAACTGTTGGCATCAGGCGTGGTGCGCGACAACATCCTGAAAGGGAAAACCGGCGCCATCACGGTGGCCGACATGATCCGGATGCTGCCGCTGGGAAGGGCCAACAAACTCTTGCCGGGCTATCCGCTGGCGAAAATTTACATCACCGGTCACGAACTGAAAAACCTGATGGAAGTGTTGTTGCTCTCGAAAACCGATGACGGCTATGTTTTTGCCTCCGGCATCAAGGTGTACTACAATCCTAAAAAGCTGATGCTGTGCCGCGTCTATAAAATTGAAATGAACGGCAAGCCCATTGATCTGTCCAAAGACAATTTAAAGCTTTACAGCGTAACGGCCGATTCGTATTTGCTTGGTTTTATCGGAGAAGTCAAAAAACTCAGCCACGGGCTGGTGAGCGTGGTGCCCAAATTCAAAGACGGGGTCCCCATCAAAGATATGAACCAGGCCATCATCGACTTCAACAAGAAAGAACCCGGGGTGCAGCCCGGAACAGAATGGCTGGGTGTGGTGCGCTATCTGCAACATCTGAAAGACACCACCGGCAACGGCATTCCCGACATCCCGCTGAAATACGATCATCCGCTTTCGAACCGGATTCCGGGGAAGAAAGGGAAATAAGCTGGGGCTGATTGGCGCGCGTGAAAACACACGCCGGAGGTTAGCGATTACCAATCCATTCCAGGCACTGACTGACTTTTTCTACATCCGTCAACAGACCATCCAGCCAGTGGATTTGGATGCCTCTTTTTTCCATCCGGCGGAACCAGGTCATCTGGCGTTTGGAAAACTGATGAATGGCAGTGTTTAGCTGATGGAAGAGCTCCTCCCAGGTGATCTTTCCGGTGATATAATCCGTGACATAGCGATATTCGAGGCCATAAAACCGCAACTGGTCGGGTTGCAGGCCGGCATCCAGAAGCCCCTGCACTTCTTCGATCATGCCGTTTTCAAGGCGTTCCTTCAACCGTCTTGTGATGCGATCACGCACTTCCTGCCGCTCCAGTCGGATGCCGATGTTCAGGGAATGGAGCTCAGGAAATTCTGCATCCTCGGGATGATCCCTTTCGAATTGTTTAATTTCAATGGCCCGCAGGCAACGTTCTTTGTCGGTGGTATCGGTGGTGTTGTGCACGGAACCATAAGATTGCAGGACAAGGATCAATTCATCCAGCGGTTTGGCAGCAAGCGAAGCACGCAGCTCCTTGTTCTCCGGCACCTGTTTCATCCGGTAACCCATCAACACAGACTCCAGATACAAGCCGGTGCCACCGCACAGGACCGGCATCTTTCCCCGGGTTTTGATATCGCGATAAGCGTTCAGAAAGTCCTCCTGAAAAGCATAGACATTGTACTCGGTTCCGGGTTCGGCGATATCCACCAGGTGGTGTTTTATTTCATGGTCCTCCACAAAATATTCCGAAAGATCTTTCCCGGTCCCGATATCCATTCCCCGATAAACCTGCCGCGAGTCGGCGCTGATGATCTCGCCACCGAGCTGTTGTGCCAGCAATACGGCCAGGTGGGTCTTGCCCGTGGCGGTAGGGCCCAAAATGGTAATGATATCCGGCTGATCCATAAAAAAGCAAAGATAAAAAGACCGAATGATTCTCCGGCCCCCGGGTAAGCAATAATTTTTAATTTTATCGGTTACTATTCATACGGAGAAAAGAAGCCGAAACTGCGGATTTTTATGAGAGCAACACGGAAGTACACGATCTTTATCGTGATGATATTGTGCACCATCCCCCTGATGGGACAGGAAATGCTGGGTTTGGGTTTCGACACCTACAGCGGGCTTTCGGGCAAAAACATCAACCCGGCATTCCTGACTGGATCCAAGGTGTACCTCGACATCAACCTGGTGGGGGCCGGCGTCTCCTTTGAAAATAATTTCGGCTACATCCCGAAAGGAAATGCCAATCTTTGGTCCATCCTTCGCGGCGACAGTATTCCCGAAAAATACGGGCCGTTGGGGATCAACAATTTTTACGTGTATCACAACAAACCCTATTATAATCTGGCGGCCACCACCACGGTCATGGGTCCGGGGATCCTGCTGCAGGACGGCAGACAGGCTTTCGGTGTGAGCGTTTCCTTTCGCAGCTATGCTTCCGCCCACCATTTTCCTGGAAGGATCTTACGCAACATTTACAACCAGGGCCCCGACGACGGGGAGATCAACCACACGTACAGCTTAAAGGATTTCGGCATGGCCGCCCTCAGCTGGGACGAATTATCCTTTAATTATGCCTATGATTTCTTCGACCGATACGGAGAAAAACTGACCGCCGGAGTAGAACTCAAAGTCCTTTACGGAATCGCCGGATTTTACAGTTACACCAACACATACAACTATAAATGGCTTTCCTACAACACCGTTCAGGTCGATTCCATCAACACCACCATGGGCATGGCCCTGCCGGTGAATTATGGCACCGGCGCCTCCAAACTGCGTCCCTGGCACAAAGGCCACGGGCTCGGTTTTAACCTCGGGTTCTTGTATACCAAAAATCTGATCAATGTGCCGCCCGGTGGGGAAAAAGAATTGTGTGCGAAACCCTATGAAGATTATCGGTATAAGATCGGTTTTTCGATCCTGGATATCGGTTCGATCCGGTTTAAAAACGATGCCCGGCTGCTTCAGGTACAGTCGGGTAATGTGACAGTGAATCAGGACGAGATGCTGTATTACAATTCGACGGATGCCACCATCGGATATTTTTCGAACCTGCTTCTGGGCGATTCCACGAGGGCGGTGAAAGATTCCACCATCACCGTGGGCCTGCCGACGGCCCTGAGCCTGCAGGCCGATTACCATCTGAGGAAGAACATCTACATCGGCGGATTGTGGATCCATCCGCTGCGATTCAGCAAGCATACGTTGCGGCGGCCGGCACAACTGGCTGTGATCCCGCGCTATGACACCCGGATGATCGGCGTCAGCGTGCCGGTTTCGTGGTTCGATTACCAACAACTGCGGATGGGGCTGGCTGTCAGGATCTACTCCATCACCCTGGGCACCGAAAAGCTGGGAACACTGCTCGGCATGGGGAATCTGTCGGGGGTGGATTTTTATTTCAACATCAAATACAACCTGGAAAAGGGCACTTGTCTGAGTTGGAAAAAAGGCGCCTGCTCCAATTAGCAGGGTAAGAAAAACCTAGTTTTTCTTCAGCAACCTTTGGGACATTTCCTTTCGGAAAAGGCTGTTCCGGATGGTCTGAAAGCATTCCACGGAACCGGACTGCAATCCGTTTTCCAGGATCTCGATCATGCATTTTTTATTTTCTGAAAAAAGGCCTTCCTGTTC
>JBJKPL010000276.1:0-8475 GCA_046706345.1 Candidatus Sulfidibacterium sp. | reverse complement strand
ACTCGTATATTTGTTAGACAATTGTTTAAATGTTAATTAAAATTTACAACTATGAACAAAGCTGAATTAATTGATTCTATGGCTTCGGGTGCCGGTTTAAGTAAGGCTGACGCAAAAAAGGCTCTTGATGCTTTCATTGACTCTACTACTGCTGCGCTGAAAAGTGGAGACCGCGTTGCTTTGGTAGGTTTCGGTTCCTTCTCTGTTTCTACGCGTTCTGCTAGAAAAGGCCGCAACCCTCAAACGGGTAAAGAAATTAGTATCCCTGCAAAGAAAGTCGTTAAATTCAAAGCAGGTGCTGAGTTATCCCATGATGTAAAATAATTTTAATTCGTGGATGAAAAAAGCCTGATGCCAACGCACCAGGCTTTTTTTTTGCCTAAATGGCAGCACTTCCTTTCAGGTTTTTTTCGCTGGCCTGTATTCCGGATGACTTAAAATAAAACGGTAGGGGAGCCGGGCATCGTCTCCGGCGTAGTCAACGCCCACGCGCGGGCAGGTGATGATCTGATCTTCATCAGGAAGCATACCGCCATTCTCCAGCCAGATCACATTCCCCGAAAGGGGAAGACGGTTATGCTTTAAAGTAATGCCCAGGGCCTGGCATACTTTGGCCGGTCCGTTGGCGATCTGGAACCGGTCGCGGATTCTGTTTCTCCTTTCCAGCTGTATTTCAAACCCTTCTTCCGGAATAATCCCGCGGATCAACACTGCCTGGGGATCATCCTTCACGGAAGTAACAATATTGAACAAATGGTGCATGCCATAGGTGAAATACACATAACTGTGTCCTCCCGGTTTGTACATGGTTTCGGTGCGGGGGGTCCGGCGGCCGCCGAAAGCATGTGACGCCTTATCCGTCACACCGGCATAGGCTTCGGTTTCAGCAATGATGCCACCCGTTAGTTTCCCGTCGATAAAGGTATAGAGGAATTTGCCCAACAACGACCGGGCTACCATCAGAACATCCGGGTTTTCATAAAAAGAAAGGGGAATCATTTCGGAACGTCCTGCCATCAGAGATAAATTGTATAACCCAGGTTCACACTAAAATAACCAATCCGTTGGCGTACCGGGATACTGAAAGTATTGCCATTCCAATCGGTACCGGTAGAATTGTATTTGATGTTGCTTGCCAGGAAGTCGGCATCCAGAAATAAATGAGCGCTGAACATCGAGAAATTAAAACGGGTTCCAAACCCATAAGCAAAGGAAATACCCTTGTTTCGGTCTTTATGATAGACGTAAGTGGTCGACGAAAGTAAACTTTTGGACGTCTCCACATATTCGGGTGTAAAAAATACCAGAAAGCCGCCGGTGGCATAAATTTCCCACGAAATGTTCTTTTGAAGCCGGACAAAATAATCGGGTTTCAAAACCAGCCCACCGACCGACCAGGCATAATTGGTCTTTATACCATAAGCCGCATCACTCAATAGGTTCCCGTAAAAATCGTAAAACTTTTTTTGACTGTAACGATTACCATAATAGAGGGCAGCAAGTCCCGTACCCCAGTGTTTGGAAAGCGGCACCTGATACCCGACTTCCACATGAAGGCCCCTGCCTGCAAGCCCTGATATGGTATCCATGGGGTTTCCTTTGGCCAGGTCAAACATCGGAAAGGACAATCCGGCTTTAAAATAAGCGGTAGGATTGGGGTTTTGCCCGAACGCCGTTAGGGTCAGGAAGCTGAGAATGAACAAAATCAAATTTCTTTTCATGATTTCATGGTTTAAATTATTCACGGAATGGTGTTCTCAAATTCCCAGGTCCATTTGTTCATGCCAGGCCAGCAAGTCGTCCTTTTGCCGGATGATCTGCCGGTTGTCGCTCAGCCACTGGACCACGGAAAGGACCTTTTTTTCATCATAATCCGCCATAATCGACACCAGATCGTACAAATTCCGGGGCTGTTCCTGCAGCACCCGTTTAATGGCAGCGCTGAGGGTCTCAAACTCCAGCTCCGAGAGGTCCATCTGGTTGAGGGAACCACAAACGTCACAGAGGCCACACCGCTTGCCGCCGGTTTCACCAAAATAACGCAACAATTGTACACTGCGGCATTCACGGTTGTTTACCAGAAAGTCGATCAGGGAGTCCAGTCTTTGGGCAGCCGCAGCCTTCAGATTCTGATAGTTCTCGTGGGAAAAACCGATATTTTCTTTGGGTAGGCGCATGGTATTAAAGAAGATCTGAGGGCTCGTTCGCAGCGGGATGTAACTCACGATCTGAATCTGAGAAAGGTACTTCAGCGCCTTATAAACGTCTTCTACGGGCATTTCGGCCCTTTTGGCGATCAATTTCTCATCGATGGCCACATAATCGTTAAAAATGCCTCCAAACGACCGCATGATCTCTTTTAGCAGGATCTCAAACCGCTCATGTTCCACCATAAAGCGGTAGAGGTCCTCATGGTCGAGCCGGATGATGAGTTTTGAAAAACGACCGCTGGACTCATCAAAGGCGAGGTAACCTTCCTTCTCCATCAGTTTGATAGCGCTGTAAAGCGTGATCAGCCCAAATCCGTATTGGTTGGCAAAATCGGTGATCTTAAAGTCGTATCCCATATCCTGGCCACTGCCTTCGGGAATTTGAAAATAATTGCCCAGGGCATTGTAAATGTTGCGAATGGTTTCAATTTCGGGGAAGGATTCCACCAGTTGCTTTTTGGCATGACCGATATCCTGGTTGTTGAAGAGCAGGGTAGCCGTGGCCGGTTTTCCGTCTCTTCCGGCTCGACCGGCTTCCTGGTAATAAGATTCCAGACAGTCGGGAAGATCGTAATGGATCACCTGGCGCACATCGGCTTTGTCGATGCCCATGCCGAAAGCATTGGTGGCCACCAGCACGCGGATCTTGCCCATAGTCCAGTAGTTCTGCCTGTCGCGCCTGGTTTTCTGGTCCAGGCCGGCATGATAGAACGACGCCGAGATATTGTTCTTCGACAGGATCTCCGAAAGGGCACGGGTTTTCCTTCGGTTTCGCACATAGACAATGGCGGAACCCTTTTCAGGTGCCAGCAGCCGGATCAGTCGGGCGGTTTTGTCGTTTTCGCTGAAGACCTGGAAAGCAAGGTTTTTGCGTTCGAAACTGCTGCGCATCACATGCGGGGCCTTGAAATTCAGCTTTTCCATGATGTCGTCCACCACCCGGGGCGTTGCCGTTGCCGTCAGCGCCAGCACAGGTATGCCTGCAAAATATTTCCGGATTTCAGCAATTTTCAGATAGGTCGGCCGGAAGTTATATCCCCACTGGGAAATACAATGGGCCTCATCCACGGCAATCAGGTTTACGTTGATTTTCGCCAGGGCATATTGAAAACTGGCGCTCATCAGCCTTTCGGGCGAAACATAAAGGAATTTCAACTTTCCGTGGATGGCTTCCGACAACACGGCTTCGATCTCATCATGGAACATCCCTGTATAGAGCGCTTTGGCAAAAATACCCAGTTTTTTCAGGCGGTCCGCCTGATCTTTCATCAGGGAGATCAGCGGAGTGATCACCAGACAGCATCCCTGTTTGAGCAGGCCGGGGATCTGAAAGGTCAACGACTTGCCGCCACCAGTGGCCAGGAGGGCCAGTGTATCCTTTCCCTGTAGGACCGAGTCGATGATCTCTTCCTGCAGGGGCCGAAAGCGCGTATAGCCCCAGTATTCGGTCAGTATTTTTTTTGCCTCCTGGCTCATGGTTTCCAATGCTGTTTTTTTTCCATTCGATCTTCGGACCGGCTTTGGATGATCATTTGATTTTCCTGTTAATGATCTTAAAAAGATACCAAAGCCGTGCCACAAGGGTTAAAATTAAGAAATTTAAATAAGATTTTGACCGTAAAAGCAATTTTTTCCTCCCTCAGTCTTCCCAAAGAACCTCTTTGGGATAACACAGGAAAAACTTGGTGGTCGGCTTTGACAGCATATTGATATTCAACTGATCGGAGACTTCGGTGATGTCTTTCACCGTCCCATCCTTGAACAGGATGTTGATCTTATCCACCCCCGGCTTGTACATGTAATTGGAGGTGCTTTCATCGAAGACAAAATAGGGGAGTTCCTCATCGGAAAGGCCGTATTGTTTTTTTGTCGCTTTCCGGATACGGGATATTTTCCTCTCGTCAAATTTTTCATTCTGAAGCTCGATCCTGAACAGCTTTCTGTCCACCAGGGCTTTACTTAGCGAAGAAAGTACTTTATCCGGATGCTCCATCCAGACTTTCATCGAAGTGAAGATATCAAAGTCATCGAGCTGGGCAAACCGTTCGAGCACCCCCGGATCCTGGAGAAAATCCTTTTCATGCACGGCATTTTCGAGGAAAAATCTCAGGGCGGGCGTACCAAAAAGTTTCTCGCCGTTCATGGCCAGGAACTTGGCTCTTTTCAGCAAATGAATGGCCATGTATTCCGCCACCAGCACCGTCTTGTGAAGATATACCTGCCAATACATCAGACGGCGCGCCGTAATGAACTTTTCCACCGAATAGATGCCTTTGATTTCGATCACGGGTTGGTCGTTGGCAATCTGCAGCATGTTCAGCAACCGCTCATAATTGACGGTCCCTTCGGCCACTCCGGTAAAAAAACTGTCGCGTTTCAGATAGTCCAGGCGGTCCATATCAAACTGACTGGAAACCATTTGCTGTAAAAAATGCTTCGGGTAGCGCCCTTCGAACACATCCAGGGCCATCTGCAACCGGCCGTCAAATTCAAGGTTCAGGCGTTGCATAAACCATTTGGAAATACTTTCATGGCTCACTTTGTGAACAATGCTGTGCTCCAGGGCATGGGAGTAAGGGCCATGGCCGATGTCGTGCAGCAGCATGGCGATCTGGGCGGCCGCCGATTCCTCAGGGGTGATGGCATGTCCCTTCATTTTCAACTCCGAGATTCCGCGTCCCATCAGATACATGGCGCCCAGCGAATGCTGAAAACGGGTATGCAGGGCCCCGGGATATACCAAATGGGTCAGTCCCAGCTGTTTGATCCGGCGCAGACGCTGGAAAAAGGGATGCTCGACCACATCGAATATCAGGTCGTCTGTGATGGGAATAAATCCGTAAACCGGATCGTTGAATATTTTGCGCTTGTTCAAGTTGCGGGCACTCATAAATTTTCTTAAATTTGTTTTTCAGGCTTTTCCGTGTGGGGGAAATGCCTGATTTTTGTAAAACCAAATCCGCAAAGAGGTAAATCTCTGCCCTTTAATAGGGGCAAAGATAGCCAATAATCGAGGATGTGGAATACAAAATCAAAACAACGAACGAATGGGTAAAACAAAAATTCTTTGGGCCGATGATGAAATCGAGATGCTGCGCCCGCACATTATCTTTCTTCAGGAAAAAGGTTTCGAGGTGGTAGCGGTCAACAGCGGTGATGATGTGCTGGAAAAAGTGGCCGAAGAAACCTTTGATATCGTTTTTCTGGATGAACAGATGCCCGGGCTCAGCGGAATAGAGGTCCTTGAAAAACTGAAAGATACACAACCCGGCCTCCCCGTGGTGATGATCACCAAAAGCGAAGAGGAGTCCATCATGGAGGATGCCATTGGCTCCAACATCGCCGATTACCTGATCAAACCCGTAAAACCCAGCCAAATCCTGCTTTCGCTGAAGCGGAACCTGGAAAATAAAAAACTGGTGGGAGAGAAGGCCACGATGAACTACCAGCAGGAATTCCGCGAGATCAGCATGCGGCTGCAGGACCGATTGGGCATCAGAGACTGGATGGAGATCTACAAAAAGCTCGTCCGATGGGAGATCGACCTGGAGAAATCCGACGATCAGGGCATCACGGAGGTGTTATCATTGCAGAAAAATGAAGCCAATGTCGGCTTTTCCAAGTTCTATTCCTCCAATTACATGGACTGGCTATATGGAAAATCGGAAGAAAAACCGGTCCAGTCGCATACGCTCATCAAAGAAAAAGTTCTGCCTCAATTGGGAAAAAGCCAGAAGGTCTTCCTGCTGCTCATCGACAATTTGCGTTACGACCAGTGGAAAACCATCGAGCCCATGATCAGCAACTACTTCCGGGTGGAGGAAGACGATCTGTATTACAGCATCCTGCCCACCACCACGCAATATGCACGGAACGCCCTGTTCTCCGGCATGATGCCCCTGGAGATCCGAAACCGGTTTCCGCAATATTGGGTCGACGAGCAAGACGAAGGAACGAAAAATCAGTTCGAAGCCGAGCTTTTGGGCGAACAATTCAAGAGATACGGCAAGCAGGTCAAGTATTCCTATAATAAGATCCGGAATCATGAGGCCGGAAAAAAGCTGCTGGAAAATGTGTCCAACCTCATGCAGTTTGATTTTAACGTGATCGTATACAACTTCGTGGACATGCTATCGCATGCCCGCACCGAAATGGAGATCATCCGGGAGCTGGCAGACAACGAATCGGCCTACCGGTCGCTGATGGCCTCCTGGTTCGAACATTCGTCCCTGTTCGAGATCATCAAATTCCTGGCTACGAAAAACGTAAAGATCCTCATCACCACCGACCACGGTTCCATCCGGGTACACGATCCGGTAAAGATCCTGGGCGACAAAAATGTGAATACCAACCTCCGTTATAAATACGGCAAGAGCCTGGCTTACAATCAAAAGGAAGTATTTGAAATGTTGCAGCCCGAGGATTATTTCCTGCCCAAACCCAATGTCAGCACGCGGTGGGTTTTCACCCGCGGCAGCACTTTCTTTGCTTATCCGAACAATTATAATTATTACGTCAAATTTTACAGCAATACCTTCCAGCACGGCGGGATCTCCATGGAAGAAGTGCTGATCCCGTTCATCACACTGAATGCCAAGTAATGAAGAATAAACTTACGCTGAAAGCTTCCCGTCCGGAAGATCTGATAGAAATTGCAGCCCGTGTCCTGGAGACTTTTCCGGGAGAAAAGGTTTTTGCACTCTACGGGAAGATGGGGGCGGGTAAAACCACCCTGATCAAAGCTTTCACTGAGGCGTTGGGGTCTTCGGATGTGGCCAGCAGCCCTACTTTTTCTCTGGTCAATGAATACGATGACCGCGAGGGAAACCCATTCTATCATTTTGATTTTTATAGAATTAACAAGATCGAGGAAGTTTTTGATATCGGTTTTGAGGAATATCTTTACAGTGGCCATTATTGCTTTCTGGAATGGCCAGAACTGATTTCGCAACTTTTACCCGAATCTTACGTATATATTTCAATTGAGGAAAACGAGAACGAAGTACGAGAGATCACCTGTTACCTCAAACATCCATCAGAAGATGAAAAAGAACCTAATTGAAAGGCCGATCCTATCAAAAACCTCTGAAAAATGACAGAAGAAGGAAAGACATACATTCGGTATTCTGACAAAAACAGCCTGATGCCCAAGGAAGAAACCCTGGAAAGAAAACCTGCGAAAAAACAATTTATCATCGGAATTCCCCGCGAATCAGATCCCAACGAAAGCCGGGTTCCGCTGGCACCCATGGCTGCCGGCGTGCTCATAAAAAACGGTCACCGTGTCCTGGTGGAAGAAGATGCCGGCAAAGCGGCTTATTTTCCGAACAGCCAGTATGCGGATGCAGGGGCAGAGATCGTTCGGAGTGTGGAGGAAGTGTACAAATCGAATCTGATCGTCAAGATCAGCGCACCCACAGATACCGAGATCGAGCTTTTGGACAAAGGGCAGACGTTATTTTCTTCTGTTTCCCTGCAGGGACGTTCCAAGAATTACTTCCAGCAATTACTGACGAAAAAGGTCAACGCGGTGGCCTATGAATACATCAAAGACAAAGCCGGTGCTTTTCCGTTGGTAAAATCCATGAGTGAGATCATCGGCAATGCATCCATCATGATCGCCGCTGAATATTTGTGTCATGCGGATTACGGAAAAGGCATCATGCTGGGGGGCTTTCCGGGCGTCAGACCTTCGGAAGTCGTGATCATCGGGGCCGGAACCGTGGCGGAATATGCTGCCCGCACGGCCCTGGGCATGGGGGCTCAGGTGAAGATCTTCGATGATTCGATCTATAAAATGCGGGAGTTGCAGTATAAGCTGGGAAATCGCGTATTTACCGCCGTACTGCAGCCGCCGATCCTGGAAAAAGCCCTGCACGAAGCCGACGTGGTGATCGGGGCCAAACATTCTCCCTCGGGGCAGGCTTGTTTTATGGTTCCCAAAGAAATGATCATGGAAATGAAACAGGGTGCCGTGATCGTCGATGTCAGTATCGACCAGGGAGGATGCTTCGAAACATCCCGGCAGACCACCCACAAACATCCTGTTTTCAAGGAATACGGCGTAACCCATTATTGTGTCCCCAACATTGCCTCCCGGGTGCCGCATACCGCTTCCTATTCGCTCAGCAATTTCCTGATGACCCTGCTGCTGGATCTTACCGAAGCCGGCGGGATCGAGAATCTGGTCCGCAGCGACAAAGCTTTCGGAAAGGGGGTATACCTCTACAGCGGTATTCTTACCAATGAATATATAGGCAATAAA
>JBJKPL010000275.1:0-11561 GCA_046706345.1 Candidatus Sulfidibacterium sp. | reverse complement strand
GAATACAAACATAAAAACTTCCTTCTTGTAGCTGTCGATTTTCAGCAACCTGCCGATACGGCGGCGGCTTTCAAAAAGGAAATGAAGATCACTTATCCTATGGCTGTGGATCAGAGTGGTGCAGAGTTTTATGATTTTGCGGTAAAAAATGCCGGAGTTACGCGGAATATTGTCATCGACCAGCACGGGAAGATTGCTTTCCTCACCCGTCTGTATGACAGAAATGAGTTTCTGGCGATGAAAAAGAAGATCGGTGAGCTGCTGAAACAGTGATCTATTTTCTCAGATAGGTTTCAAAAGAATAACTGAATGTGTTTTGGGGATCATCCTCCACCTTCAGGCTTTCCACCAGATCCCATTCTTCGGGAGAAATCTCGGGGAAGAAGGTGTCGCCGCTGAAAGCCTGGTGTACACGCGTGATATAGAGCTTCTGGGCCAGGGGAAGAAATTCTGCATAAATATGCCCTCCTCCGATGATGAAGTTTTCCCCTTCGGGATCCATTTGTTCCAGGGCCTCCTCCACCGAATGAACCACCAGACAGGAGGAAGCCTGCAGGTCAGAATGGCGGGTCAGGACCATGTTGGTACGTTTTGGCAGCGGCCCCGAGGGCAGGGAACGGAAGGTTTTGCTACCCATGACAATGGTGTGACCGGTGGTAAGTTTTTTAAATCTTTTCAGATCGGCAGAAATATGCCATAACAGATCATTGTTGCCGCCAATAACCCCGTTTTCCGCGACGGCTGCAATAATTGTAATTTTTTTGTTGACCGTTTCCAAACTGTTCCTTTCTTTTTACTTGGGTGAAATTAAGATCTTTCCGCCACTCATTTTGCGGAGATAGTCCGTTAAACCAGTGGTGAGATGGTCGAAGTCCGTCCAGCTCTGGATGCGGGTTTTATAAGTCCCGTCAATGAACCGGTGCTGCATTTCTTTGGAGATCTCCTCAAAGTAATCGTCATCCAGCATCTCCCGCCAGTCCGCCAGGTTGAAACCCGAGACGATCTTATCCTTAAAGATCAGCCCCAGGGGATCGATGCCGGCCACCGGCTGGTTGGACAAACCACCATAGACGACGATCTCCGATCCGGCCGGCATGGCATTGAGGATCGTTCCGGTAAGCTCGCCTCCCACGGCATCAAAAGCGAGCGTCGCTTCCAGTTTATGGGCGAGTTTTTGCAGTTTTTCTTCAAACCCTTCCTCGTGTTCCAGCAAGACGTGTCTGGCGCCGCTTTTCTTCAACTGATCGGCACTTTCTTTTTTCCGGACAATGTCGATAACCTTGATTTGGTGTTCGGCGGCCATTTGTCGCACAAAAGCGGCCACCTGGCCCCCGGCAGCAT
Organism: Candidatus Sulfidibacterium sp.; assembly: GCA_046706345.1. Lineage (GTDB taxonomy): Bacteria > Bacteroidota > Bacteroidia > Bacteroidales > F082 > Sulfidibacterium. The sequence goes on along the minus strand of JBJKPL010000275.1, from coordinate 10,220 downwards.
TTTGGATGACGCACGGCACACTGTGCAGCAGGGCGATGTCCAACAATCCGCGCGCGGTAAAAGGGTTGATGGCAAAACAGGCCGCCTGGTCCATGTTCATATCTTCCTCCAGCACCACCAGGTTTTTTTTATTCAGACAGATATACTCCGACCAGGAACCGTCTGTATCCTCCTGCGAAAAGAAACTCACTTTTTCTTCGATGAGATTTTCGGCCCCCTCCCCGGCGTCGACCACCACCCCCGAGCCTTCGAGTCCGGGAACAGCCGGCAGGGTTTTCACGAGATTATAACCTCCTTCCATGAAAGCGATATCCGAAGGATTGCAAGGCGCCGCATGCACCCGGATCAGCACTTCGTCTTTTCCCGGTTTCGGAATGTCGGAAGTGACGACCTGCAGACTTAAAATGGCCCTTAAAATATTTTTCTTGTATTCAGGAAGTATGATTTTCCTCATGAGATTAAGGTTTTGGTTTCCCGAACGGCCATCAGCCGTTCTGTTTCAAAAATTCTGTTACCACGGCCAGACTGTTGCTTTTGGACTTCTCCAGTTCGTCGTTGATGAGAACCACGTCGAATTTGTCTTCGAATCCCAATTCATAGGAAGCGCGTGCAATCCTTTTGTTGATACTTTCCTCGCTTTCGGTAGACCGGTGGCGCAACCGGTTTTCGAGCTCGGCAATGGAAGGAGGCCGGATAAAAATGGCCAGCGCATCGTGTCCGTAAATTCGCTTGATACTTAGCCCGCCTTTCACATCCACATCAAAAATCACTGATTTTCCCTGATTGCGGATTCGTTCCACCTCGTGTTTCAGGGTGCCGTAATATTGATGGTCATAAACTTCTTCCCATTCCACAAATTCACCTTGTGCCACTTTCTCCCGGAAGACTTCCGTGCTCAGGAAATAATAATCGATCCCGTCTTTTTCTCCCGGCCTTGCCTGCCGGTTAGTGGCAGAGACGGAAAATTCCAGGTTGGCAAGTTGCGACATAACATAATGCACCAGCGTGGTCTTACCCGACCCGGAAGGTGCTGAAAAGATGATGAGTTTTCCTTTTTTGATCTCCTGTTCCATTACAATACATTCAGCATTTGTTCCTTTAATTTCTCAAGCTCGTCTTTCATCAGGACCACCAGTTTCTGAAGCATGGCGTCGTTGGCTTTGGAGCCCAGGGTGTTGATCTCACGGCCAATTTCCTGAAGAACAAACGCCAGTTTTTTGCCAACTTGTTCTTCCGTATCCAGGATCTCGATAAAATAATCGCAGTGTTTTTTCAACCGGATCTTTTCTTCGGTGATGTCCAGTTTTTCGATATAGAAAATGATCTCCTGTTCCAGGCGGTTTTCATCATAGCGCACATCGGAAAAGTATTGTTCCAGGCTGCTTTCGATCCGCTCGCGGATCTTGCCTATGCGGGATTCTTCGAATTCCGGAACCCGTTCCAGAAATCCGAGAATGTTCTGAATGCGAACCCTGAAATCAGCTTCGAGTACAGCGCCCTCCTGGGTCCGGAATTCATTCACCAGGGCGAGGGCTTCCTGGACTTTTTGCCCGATGACAGTCCACTCCTCATTGTTGAGCTCGGTTTCCGGCGAATAAAATACATCCGGCAGCCGGGTGATCAGCGGAAGGAAACCATTTTCAGGATCTTCCTGCAGGGCTTCCGACAACGCCTTAAGCTCACGGTAATATTCCAGGGCTTTTTCCTGATTGATCCGGGCAGCATTGTTTTGTTTCCCTTCTTCATAGGAAACCACGAAGTCGACTTTTCCCCGGCTTAATTCATTGGAAACAAGCCGCCGCAGATCCAGCTCCTTAGATCGGAGTTGCTGCGGCAACCGCATGTTCAGGTCCAGTTGTTTGCTGTTCAGTGTTCTGCATTCGATGGTCAAATTGTAACCCGGCAATTCGGCAACGGACTTTCCATAGCCGGTCATGGATTTTATCATGATAAAGCATTTTATAAGCAAATATACAATTCTATGCCTTTCCTGACCCGGAAAATGAAGCCTTTTAAAACATTCCTTCGGATGATGGGGAAATACCGTATAAAAAGAAGGACGTTGCCTGAAAGGGCTGAAAAGCATTTGTGTTTTGCGAAAGAAAATCTAAATTTGCGAAGAAGATGAAAAAGATTTTCGCAATTATCGGCCTAACCCTCCTGATTCCTGCTTTTGTGAACGGTCAGACGACCGATCAGGTTCAAAAGATACGGGAAAAACTTCGGCATGCCACCGGAGAGAAAAGAGTGCAACTGCTCATCGAGCTCTCCAAGGCTTTCCGCACCATTTCGTTCCATGAGTGTGTACAGTACGGGGAACAGTCCATTGCGGAAGCCCAAAAACTCAACAATCCGGACCTGGCAGGTTTGGCTTCCAAGGACCTGGGCATATCAAGTTATTATTCCGGTAAATACCAGCAGGCCCTGTTGTATTTCAAACAAGGTTTGTCTTTTTATAAGAAAGCCCGCAACCAAAAGGGCATCTCCAACTGCTTGAATGACATCGGCCTGATCTACGAAAGCTGGTCCAAATTCGATACGGCAGCGCGCTATTATCAACAATCACTGGATATTGAAAAAGAACTTCACAATCAGGAAGGCATCGCCAAGTCGATGATCAACATCGGCAACATCGACTACTACCGAAAAGCCTACCGTCATGCGCTGGACAATTACCTGACCGGAGTTCAGATCTTTACTCAGCAAAAGGACTATGACGAACTGGGGAGTGCATACAACAGTGTAGCGGTTATCTATGAGCAGTTGGATGAATACGACAAAGCCAAAGCTTACCTTCAGAAAGCCGCCAGGATCTACGAAATTCGTAATGATAAGATCAACCAGTCCACGGTGCTGGACAACCTGGCCGAAATCTATTCCGAGCAGGATAAAAATTATAAACAGGCACTCCTGCTTTATGAGCGGGCGCTGGAACTGAAAAAAGACATTGACAACACTGCAGGCATTGCCATTGTGAACTGTAACATGGGAGCGCTTTACGGAAAGATGGGGAATTTCTCCAAAGCCTTGCAGCTTTTTGAAATGAGTAGAAAACAGTTTGAACAGATGGGCGACAAATCGGGTCTGGTAATGGTCTATTATAATGAGGGCGACGTTCTTTTGGCTGCCCGGAATTTTAGGAAAGCACTTGTAGACTTCAAAAAAGGATCTCAACTGGCCCGGGCGATCGGATTCGAGGACTATACCCAGAAATTCAACGAAGGATTCTTTATTTGTTATGCCGGTCTGGGCGAATTCGGGAATTTTTCAAAATATTACCGGATCTATAGTTCCAGCCGCGATTCTCTGATCAACAAACTGGAACTCGAAAATACACGGGAAATAGAAAATAAATTTCAGGTTCGTGAGCTTACTCAGGAAAGCAATCAGTTAAAAGAGGAAAGCCGACTGAAGAGCCAGCGGATCCGGAATTATGCCCTTATTGGTGCTATATTTGCCGGTGTAATGATCGCCCTCCTGATATCGCTGTTCTTTTTTATCAAACTCAGAAAAAAGGTGCGTAGTCTGGAGAAAATCCAATGATTGGGGCCCGGCATTTATCATCAAAGATTTCAACTTCCATGCATACCGAAAAGATCACCAGTCTTCAGAATCCGAAGATCAAAAATATTGTAAAACTGCAGAAGGCCTCCGAACGGAAGAAACAACAATTGTTTGTCGTGGAGGGATTGAAGGAGATCCGGCATGTGATCAGCTGTGGGTATGCGTTGCACTCCCTGTACTTTTGTCCGGACATTGCGCCTGAGGGCGTACCGGAAAGCCTGATCACTCAGGTTACTCAGGCATTTGAGGTGAGTGCGGGGGTGTTTTCCAAGATGGCGTACCGCGAAACCACCGGCGGCATGATCGCACTGGCACATGCTCGTTTTCTGACGCTGGAACAGCTGAAGCTGAGTGATAAGCCCCTGGTGGTGGTGCTGGAACATGTGGAAAAACCGGGGAACCTGGGCGCCATTCTGCGCACTGCCGATGCGGCACAGGTGGATGCCGTGATCGTCTGCGACCCCGCTACCGATTTCTATAATCCCAATGTGATCCGCGCCAGTATCGGTTGTGTTTTCTCAACCCAGGTTGTCTCGTGTTCTTCGGCCGAGGCCATGCAATGGCTCCGCGCAAAGAAGATCCGTGGTTTTGCCGCCGCCATCCAGACCCGTCAATGGTATCACGAGTGCGACTTCCGCCAGCCAGCCGCCCTGATTATGGGCACGGAATCGGAAGGACTGAGCCAGGCCTGGCGTGATTTTTCGGAGGAGATCATCAAGATACCCATGATGGGCATCAACGACTCGCTAAATGTTTCCATCGCTACGGCCATCCTGATCTACGAAGCCATGAGGCAGCGAAATTTCAAAAAATAATTTTGCTAATAATTCTTAATCTTTTCCTTCTCTCCATTGCACAGGATGGAAAAATGCCTTACTTTTAATGTCGGAAACCTTTGTAAGGAAGACACTTTAAAAGTATCTCATCGATGGAAAACAGCTACCGTCTTTATTCCGATCCTTTTCAATTTTATCACACGATGATCAAAGACATCCGTGCGGCCACCAAATATGTCTATATCGAGACTTTCCGGGTGGGTGCCGATGTTATCGGAGAACGGTTCCGGTCGGCCCTGATCGAAGCCCGTAAAAAAGGCGTGGAGATCAAGATCCTGATCGACTACTGGGGCGCCGGTTCGGTAAAATATGGTTTCTTCGACGAGCTGATTGCCCTGGGCGGAAAAGTTCGTTTTTTCAAGAAAATCAAATACAATTTCGATTTTTTTACCCGAAGCCACCGGAGGAACCACCGCAAGCTTCTGCTCATCGACGACGAGATCACCTACATCGGCTCTTCCAACATCACCGATTACAATATGAACTGGCGGGAATCGGTACTGCGTATGAAAAACGAGATTACTCATGTCTTTAAAAAACTGTTCCTGCAGGATTTCAATCTCTACAACCGTTATATCTTTTCCCGGGCTTATTACACGCGCCAGGTGAAGCTGGGCGGGTTTGAGATCGTTCGGGATGTGCCCATCATAACCAAAAAGAAGATCAATAAGAAATTCATCCGCTTGATCCAGGATTCCCAAAATTCCGTGGTCATAGAAACCCCCTACTTCCTGCCGGGTTTCATGCTCCGGAAAACCCTGATGGAAGCCGCCGAAAGAGGGGTTTCCATCAAAGTGGTCGTGCCCAAAAAATCGGATGTGCGGCTGGTGGACATTCTCCGGAACAAGTACCTGGGCACACTTTCCAAGAAAGGCATCGAATTTTTGTATTACGAGCCCAACAATCTGCACGCCAAGCTGATCCTTGTGGATGACAGGTATTTTGGTGTGGGATCTTCCAACTTCGATTACCGGAGTTTCCGCTATATGTTTGAAGTGGTATTGTTCGGCGTCGAGCCTGCCATCGTGAAAGAAATTCAGGCGCACAATCAAAAAACCATCGAATCTACGGTAGCCTTCAACTACAAAGAATGGGAAAAACGACCTCCGGTGGAAAAGTTTTTCGAATGGCTGTTGCTGCCCTTCCGCCATCTTCTTTGAAAAGGCTTGTTCTTCGTGCCGACACCCGGGTATCAGTCCTTTAAATACGTGATACACTGATTTCAATTCCGCGGTCAATAATGTCCCGGTTAAAATCGTATTATTGCAAGCTAAAAGGCCGCATACGAAACTGCGAAATCAAGATTGTTAAACTTTATAATATAAAAATATGTCAGAAAAACTCACTTCGAAAAAGGCCATGGAGTTGGAAGATAAGTATGGTGCCCATAATTACCATCCGATTCCGGTTGTATTGTCGAAAGGCCAGGGAGCCAAAGTTTGGGATGTGGAAGGAAAAGAATATCTCGATTTTCTTTCGGCCTATTCGGCCGTGAATCAGGGACATTGTCATCCAAAGATCATCCAGGCCATGACCGATCAGGCCCAAAAGCTGACCCTGACCTCCCGCGCTTTTTATAATGATGCACTGGGAGTCTACGAAAAGTACATCACAGGTTATTTCGGCTATGACAAGATATTGCCTATGAATTCGGGTGCGGAAGCTGATGAAACGGCGTTGAAGCTGACCCGTAAATGGGCCTATGTTAAAAAAGGCATTCCTGAAAACCAGGCCAAGATCATTTGTTGTGCGAACAACTTCCATGGCCGGACGATCACCATTATTTCCATGTCCACCGATCCGGACGCCCGCAATGATTTCGGGCCTTTTACGCCCGGATTCATCACCATCCCTTACAACGACCTCGAGGCGTTGGCCAAGGCGCTGGAAGACCAGCATGTGGCCGGTTTTCTGGTAGAACCCATCCAGGGAGAAGCCGGGGTAATGGTGCCGGATGAGGGCTATCTGCGCAAAGCTTACCAAATGTGCAAGGCGAAAAACGTACTGTTCATCGCCGATGAAGTTCAGACCGGCATCGCCCGTACGGGAAAACTGCTGGCCTGTGACCACGAAGACGTTCGCCCGGATGTACTGATCCTGGGAAAAGCGTTGTCCGGCGGCACCTATCCCATTTCAGCCGTTCTTGCCGACGATGAGATCATGCTGACCATCAAACCGGGAGAACACGGTTCAACCTTTGGCGGTAACCCGCTGGCCGCTAGGATTGCAGTGGCCGCACTGGAAGTCATTAAGGAAGAAAAACTGGCAGAAAGAGCAGAAAAACTTGGGAATCTATTCCGGAAGGGCCTGCGGGACATCCAATCCGACAGGGTCACCGAAGTGCGGGGCAAAGGTCTGCTCAACGCCATGGTCATCAAACCCAAGGACGGGAAAACAGCCTGGGATGTGTGTCTTAAAATGGCGGAACTAGGCCTGCTTGCCAAACCCACCCATGAACACATTATCCGCTTTGCACCTCCCCTCGTCATCGAGGAAGCTGATTTGAAGAAAGCGCTTCAGATTGTCGAAAAGGCACTAAAATCTTTCGACTGATAATTTAGAAAGGCAGCCTACCGCTGCCTTTTTTAGTTATAAAAAAAGAAGTCTCGCCGGGGAGACGAGACTTCTTCAATTATTAACCTAAAAGCCCTCAGAACGAGGGATAACCCAAAAAATTAACCTGCATTTTGTTAGTATCTATTCCTACGTAAATACTTTAAAATTGCACTACAAATATATGCATTATTTGTACAAAATCTAAATAAAGATAACATTTTTTAAGAAATAATTTTTACTTGCCTGAAAAACAAATAATTAAAAATTAAAAAAATCACAAAAATTTTATTAATATTTGAGAACAACGGTTTTTTCCTGTTGTTTTTATACCTAATTTTGATGCAATACAGTTGTTGTCAGAGGAATTTCGAAATGTTTTTAAAATTTTTGTATGAATAAAATTAAAATAGCTGGTTTGATCATGGCGGCGCTCTTACCCTGGACCTTGTTTGGCCAGGTCAGTGCCCAGGTCGCAAGAGATGATTTCTGGAAGATCCAGGAACGCAACAATGGAAAAATCAATATTTCGATACCTTACAGCAAGATTGAAGGGACACCGTTTTTGAATTCCGTTTTTGAAAAGGCGCAGATCTATACCCTGGAAAAGAACCTGTATGGCACTTTCCCCCTCCGTTATAATGTGTTTACTGAAAACTTTGAATTTAAAAAGTCGAATAATGAAATTCTGGAACTGAGTTCTCCCGGGATGGTGGGAAAGATCCAGATAGATGACACCACCTTTATTTATGCTCCTTACATGGAAAAGGATGTTACTTCTAACGGATTTTTCCAGGTGATCGCTTCCGGCGGGAAGGCCGAGGGGTTGATCCGTTACAGGGTGGATTTTATGAAAGCCACTCCCCCCGGCGCTTACCAGGATGCACAGCCACCGCGCTTCTCTTCTATTCAGAAAGACCTTTTTGTTCGCTTTGGGGAACGTCCTGCCGTTTTGATCTACAAAAATTCTGATTTTCTGAAAGCTGTCCCCGATTTCAAACCCCAGGTAACGAAATTCATGAAAAAAGAACGAATTCATGCAGCCCGGGAAAAGGACCTCGTCAGGCTGATAAATTACTATAACTCATTGTAGTTTTCTGGCCATTGATCAGAAATTCACCATCACTTTCAGATTAACCCTGCGTGTAGTCAGGTAATTAGGAACTGCAAAATTCTGATTTTCCACATCGGTAATCCAGTTATAGGAGATGGTATTGTACACCTGGAAGAGATTGAAAACTTCCAGACTCACCCACAGGGATTTAAATTTCTTCAGCATTTCATTTTCCCCCTGCTGATGGAGCAGGTTCCAGGAAAACCCCACATCTACCCTTCTGTAATCGGGCATCCGCAATGTTTGCTGGTAGGGTTGTGACTGCGGCGGTCCAAAAGGAAGGCCCGTACTGTACAATAACCTGAGATGCACTTTGAAGGCTTTATGTCCCGGAATGTAATCCTGGAAGAAGATCTTAAAATTTACCCGGCTGTCGGTGGGCAGCGGGATGTAACCAGGATAAACCCGGGTACTGTCTGTCGCCAGCTGGTGGCTCGAAGCCGGAAGCAAAGTACCGTCCTTAAAATATTGATAATAAAAATCGCCCTGAATATCTTCGGCGGCTTTCATCACCGAGAGCGAGATCCAGCTGTCAATACCATTCACAAAAGCACCCGCCAGCCTGAAATCAACACCGGTAGCGTAAGCTTTTGCCACCTGGCTGGCAAAATATCGGATCTGCAGATTGTCCACCTCATAGGGAATAAAATGATCCATCTTTTTATAGTACGCCTCGGCAGTAAACAGGAAAGGCCGGTTCCAGATGTTTAAATGATGGTCTCCGGACAGGATCAGCTGCAGGGACCGGGGTGATCGGATCTGGTGATTGATCTGTCCGTTCATTTCACGCATCTCCCTGTAAAAAGGAGGCTGGTAATAGACGCCGGTTGCCAGACGGAAGGTCCATCTGGGATTGGCCCCGGGAATATATGCCAGGTTCAGCCGTGGGCTGAATAAAAATTCGCGGGTAAAATCCCAGTAATAAAACCGGGCTCCGGCCGTCAGCCCAAGCTGTCGGTGGGCCTGCAGGACAAAATTCCACCGGTTGGAAACATAGGCCGAATAACGGTTAATGGAAAGCTGGTTGTGTGCGGATACGTAGTAATACAGACTGAAGTCGGGCCTCGAGGGATTTGGGTTCCCCGGAAGCTCCACCGGATTGGGGAGAAAATAACCCGCAGAATCGTTGGCTTCCCATTCTCTGACCTGATCGTCAACATACTGGTGCTGATATCTTACGCCCCAGATCAAATGTTGCCCTTTGAAAAATAAAGATCCGTTGTGTTGCAGGGTGACCACGCTGGCGGTAAAGTAATCCCTGGCATGACGCAGATAGGAACCCACGCCCAGGGTTTGTATCGCCTGGCCTTTGGTGGAAGTGGTGGGTTCATTGCTCAACTCCCCGATCCAGTATTGCCCCAGGATGTCATAGGTTTCTGATTCCTGGGTGTTGAAGCCGGAAATCATGAAATTGAGTTTCGTTTTGTTGTTGGGATGGAAGTGAAAGGCCAACCCTCCCTGCGCCAGGTTATACTGGTCGACTTCCTGCCCGTCGAAATACACCGAAAAACGCAGGGGTTGCTGGGCCGTGCCAAAATCTGTCTCCCGGCTCGCAGGAATGACCCGGTATTTATTTCTGGAATAATAACCCAGGAAGGACACGTTCCATTTCGGGGATAATTCATAGGTAAACAGCGATTGGAAATCAGCAAAATCGGGTTTGTAATCCCCTTGTGTATCCAGGGTCCCGAGGAGGTAGCGGTTGGTTTTGTAGCGACTTCCAATCAGATAGGTGAAGCGGTGTTTGTTACCCGTACCCTGCACCGAGACACCGCCACCGAGCAGACTGAGGTAAACACTACCGCCAAAACTTTCAGGATGTTTATAGGTGACATCCAGCACGGAAGACATCTTATCTCCGTATTGTGCGCCGAACCCGCCGGCGGAAAAACTGATTTTCGAAACCAGGTCCGGGTTGACAAAGCTCAGTCCCTCCTGCTGACCTGAATTCACCAGAAAGGGCCGATAGATCTCCATGCCGTTCACATAAACCAGGTTTTCATCGTAGTTGCCGCCGCGGACAGAATATTGGGCGCTGAGTTCGTTGTTGGAGGTAACGCCGGGCAGGGTTTTGATGAGACCTTCCACCCCGGAAGAAACGGTGGGTGCCACCAGGACATTCTCGGGATTCAGGCGGGTGATCTGTTCTAACG
>JBJKPL010000274.1:0-11028 GCA_046706345.1 Candidatus Sulfidibacterium sp. | reverse complement strand
AGACTCAAAAGTTAGAGGCTCAGAAGGTCAGAACTATCCATTTTGAACAGGTTTGTCTCTTATGATAACAGGTTTGTAATCTATGATGCCAAGTGAGTATCCTGTGCTGCCAGATTTATGTTGTATGAAGACAAGTTTGTATTGTATGATAACAAGTCTTTATTTTATGATACCAGATTAATATCTCATGATACCAGGTTTGTATCTTATGATGACAGGTTTATGTTTTATGATGACAGGTTTATAACTGATGATAACGGGTTTTGGTTGCGAAATGACAGGTTGATGTCGTGAAACGGCAGGTTTCAGAAACCTGCGGACTTAATCAATGCTAAACCGAAAAGACCGGATGGAAATTTTTCAAGTCAACGATCAAAAACCGGATCTTATTTTTTGAACATGTACGAATAGATCACGCAAAGCATAAAACCTTCTATGACGATAAACAGCAGGGCCAGGGGTACCGATTTCCTGTTGTCGATGTAATACTTCCGGAGCAAGAACGCCCCGACGGGCAGGGAAAGGAAAACCGGGGTCAGCAGGATGATGCCCCACATCCCGTAATGACGACGGAATTTGATCATGAATTTATTCCACCAGGTAAATTTCCGGCGCTGGCTGCGACGGATCTGACGCTTGATCTTCCGGCGCTGACGGGCTTCGTACCAGGAATCGGGCAAGGCCGATTTGAAAACCGGCCCCAGCCGTGTGGAAAGCACCAGCACAATCTTCGAGAAATGGTAATAGGTCATGAAAGCCAGCGTCCCTCCGGCAATCAGGGCAAAGAAATTGTACCAGAAGCCCACGCGGATCGCCACGCCGTAGATCGGAGCATAAAAGTACTTGACTCCCGCCAGGATAAAGACCTGAATTATTTTTAAGTAGTGCGGCATAGCATTTCCGTTATGCTCCGGTATGAGATTTTAAAAGTGCAAAAATATAAATCTTACGTTTCCTGCTACTCGATCACAACCAACCTGACCTCAAACTTAAAAAAAACCCCCTCATCAGGGCCGGGAAGTATGTTGTACCGGTGGCTTTAATGGCTGTTTTTCACCGAAATGATCTGCGCGGCAATGCTGACGGCCACTTCTTCCGGGGTGGCGCTGTTGATCGGCAGCCCGATGGGGGCAAACACCCGGTCCAGCTGCTCCTGCGGAATGCCATCCTCACGCAGCTTTTCAAAAATCGTTTTCACTTTCATTTCGCTGCCCATCATGCCCAGGTAGGGGATCTTCCTGCCCAGCATTTGCCGAAGCACCATTTGATCGCTTTTGTGTGAAAAAGTAAGGATGACCACATACACATTGAATCCTTCAGGGACCAGCGTTTCGGCTTCCCTGTAATCGATGATCTGTTTCTCGTGGGCAAAGGTATTTTCCTTTAGCGTATTGATATTTTCCCGGTTGTCGAAGAGCTTCACATAAAATCCCAGATCCCGGAACACGCGGCTCACGGCCAGTCCCACGTGCCCGCCGCCAAAAATGTAGATCGTGTCAGGCATGCCCAGTTGCTCAACGTATTCCCAGTCATCCTGATTTTTTACCCTGCTGATCTTCGGCCCGGACAGCTGCGCGTCTTTCGTCAGCGTCATCCCTTTCGGGGAGAGCTGAAAAACGGCCTTTTCACCTGTGCGCAGGGCGTTACAAATTTGTTCCACCAGCAGCAGGTTTGTCTTCCCCAGGGATAAAAAGGCCACATACTGGCTGCCGGAGCAGATCATCCCCGACCGGTCGGTTTTGGCATCCGGATCATGGTCCTGAAAAAGTAAATACGGTTTAATTTCAGCGGAGGTCTTCAGTTGTTTTTTCGCCTTTTCCACCAACAGGTGTTCCATGGTGCCGCCGCCGATGGACCCGACGAGTTCCCCGTCGCCGGCAACGGCCATCTTGAATCCAACTTTCCCGGGACTGCTGCCATTCCTTTGGATCACAACCATCAGCATCACCGGAATGTCCCGGCTCAGCCGCTCCCGGATAAAAGGAAAGACTTTCTTCATGTGGTTAATTTACGGACAAAGTTAAAATTTTAAGCCTTTGATCGTTCTCCGAAGTAATTATGGTTCCTGACCCATCCATCGAGGCACGGAAAACTTGCTTTTCCGACTTCCAATTCGTAACTTAGCCCCATCCTGAAGCCCAGGCCCAAATGTTGTTGTTTCGGACCATAGAAAAATGTCATGTCACTGCGGCTTTCGCCTGACGCAAGCTGAACCTTGGTTTTTATACAATTTCCAAAAAATTGACTGCCATGAAAAAAAACCTGAAAATTCCGCTTCTCATTACCCTGATGCTCATCAGCGCGTGGGGATGCCAACATGATTTCATTATCCAGCCTCAATACCAGTCAAACATTATTTTATTTGGCAAGCCCCTGCCGGTGATCCAGGAATATATTACCGGCACCTGGAACCTGCAATATTCAGCCGGTGGGTTAGCCTATCACAAAGTTGTCGACACGGCCAACACGTTCTGGATCCTGACGCCCACCCACATCAGCGCCTTTAATAATTCCGGAGTTTATGTGAATACCCAGCTCATTTGGACACCGGCGACACTCTATAACGAAAAAGCGTATTTATTTAGCTACAATGGTTCTCCGTTACATTATATCGTGGAACAGATTAAAAACGACACCCTGATCATTCGTGAATATGCGGATGACGGTTTCACATACTATTTTTCAAAAGTCAGGCCCCTATAGAACGCCGCTTCCGGGTAATTCTCGGCACTACCTGATAATGTCCTTGCGTTAATTGTTAAGTCCCCCGTTTCGTAATGGGCTTATTCAAACCGTTTTGTGACCACTATTTTTATGCAAATCAAAATTTTATGTACGATTTGCCTCGAAATTTTCTAATTTTGCACTCAATTTTTTTTGTAGGAATCTAAGTTTTTGAAACCGGATGGGTAAGAAATATCGAGAATACAAGCAGTTAGATTTGTCGCAGATCGGTGACGAGATCAGGAAGTTTTGGGAAAAAAACCAAACTTTTGAGCAAAGTCTGAAGACAAGAGAAGGTCATGAACCCTTTGTGTTTTATGAAGGCCCCCCGTCGGCCAACGGCCACCCGGGGATCCACCATGTGATGGCCCGGACCATCAAGGACCTTTTCTGCCGCTACCAGACCCAGAAAGGAAAATACGTTTCGCGTAAAGCCGGCTGGGATACCCATGGCCTGCCGGTAGAGATCAGCGTGGAAAAAACGCTGGGCATTACCAAGGAAGACATCGGCAAAAAGATCAGCGTGGAAGAGTACAACCAGGCCTGCCGTACCGAGGTACTGAAATACAAGGACCAGTGGGACGAACTCACCAAAGAGATGGGCTACTGGGTGGATATGGAACATCCCTACATCACCTTCGACAACAAATACATCGAGTCGGTGTGGTATCTGCTGAAGAAACTCTTCGACAAAGACCTGCTGTACAAAGGATACACCATCCAGCCTTATTCGCCGGCTGCCGGAACCGGACTGAGCACCCACGAGCTGAACCAGCCGGGTTGCTACCGCGACGTGACGGACACCACCGCTGTCGCTCAGTTCAAGGTGGTCCGCAATCAGGTTTCCGAATTTTTATTCGATGGGGTGGAAGACGATCTGTACTTCATCGCCTGGACCACCACGCCGTGGACACTGCCTTCCAACACCGCCCTGGCCGTTGGTCCGAACATCGTCTCTCTGAAAGTAAAGACCTTCAACCCTTATACCGGCATCCGGGAAACCGTGGTGCTGGCCAAAGAACGGCTGGCTGCCTATTTCAACGCCAAAGACAGCGAACTGGCTTTCGAAGATTACAAAACCGGCGACAAACACATTCCTTACGAGATACTGGCCGAATACACCGGCCAACAACTGGCCGGGATTTCCTATGAGCAGCTGTTTCCGTGGGTGAAACCGCTGGGCAAGGCTTTTGAAGTCATCACCGGCGATTTCGTAACCACCGAAGACGGTACCGGTATCGTTCACATCGCACCGACTTTCGGCGCCGACGACGACCGGGTAGCCAAAACCTGGGGCATCGCTCCGCTGATCCTGCTGGACAAGAACGGCGAAAACCGCCCCATGGTGGACCTGAAAGGCCGCTTTTTTGACCTGGAAGAACTGGACGAAAATTTTGTCAAAGAAAATATCGACGTAGCCCTCTATTCCGAATTTGCAGGCCGGTATGTGAAAAATGACTATGACGAAAGCCTGACCGAGGCGGACGCCACCCTGGATATCGACCTGTCGGTGGCACTGAAGAAACAAAACAAGGTCTTCCGCATCGAAAAACATGTTCACAGCTATCCGCACTGCTGGCGTACCGACAAGCCGGTACTCTATTACCCGCTGGATTCGTGGTTCATCAAAACCACGGCCATGAAGGACCGGATGATCGAGTTGAACCAGACCATCAACTGGAAGCCGAAAGCCACCGGTGAAGGCCGTTTCGGCAACTGGCTGGAAAACCTGGTGGACTGGAACCTTTCACGTTCCCGGTTCTGGGGGATTCCGTTGCCGATTTGGGTGACCGAAGACCGCAGCGAACTGAAATGCCTGGGTTCCGCTGCCGAGCTGAAAGCGGAAGTGGAAAAATCCATCGCTGGCGGCATCATGACCGACAATCCGATGAAAGATTTCGATCCGTCGGATATGAGCGAAGAAAACTACCGCACCTTCGACTTCCACCGGCCTTACGTGGACGACATCGTGCTGGTTTCCGAAAGCGGACAGAAAATGTACCGCGAGTCATCACTTATCGATGTGTGGTTCGACTCCGGCTCCATGCCTTACGCCCAGCTGCACTATCCTTTCGAGAACAAAGAATATTTCGAAAAGAACTTCCCGGCCGATTTCATCGCCGAAGGCGTGGATCAGACCCGGGGCTGGTTCTTTACGCTGCATGCCATTGCCAGCATGCTATTTGATTCCGTTGCATTTAAGAACGTGGTTTCCAACGGGCTGGTACTGGATAAAAACGGCAACAAGATGTCCAAACGACTGGGCAATGCCGTGGATCCCTTCAGCACCATCAAAAAATACGGTCCCGATGCCACCCGGTGGTATCTGATCTCCAATTCCCAACCGTGGGACAACCTGCGCTTCGACAGCAATGGCGTCGATGAAGTGCGGCGGAAATTCTTCGGAACGCTTTACAACACCTATGCTTTCTTTGCCCTTTATGCCAACATCGACGGCTTCACTTACAGCGAAGCCGAAGTGCCGGTGGAGGAGCGCTCCGAGTTGGATCGCTGGATCCTGTCGGAACTGAATTCGCTCATCATCGCCGTGGATGAAGCTTATGCAGAGTACGAACCGACCCGGGCCGCCCGGGCCATTCAAAATTTTGTGGACGAACACCTCAGCAACTGGTACGTCCGCTTGTCGAGAAGAAGATTCTGGAAGGGAAGCTATTCGGATGACAAGATCCAGGCATATCAGACGCTGTACCGGTGTCTGGAAGTCATCGCACTGCTTGCTGCACCGGTGGCTCCTTTCTTTGCAGAGAAACTGTTCCTGGACCTGAATGGCGTCAGTGGCAGGTATTCTGAAGCTTCCATCCACATGACCCTGTTCCCGCAGGCGGAGGCAAATCTCATCGATAAAGACCTGGAAGAAAAGATGGAATTGGCCCAGAAGATCTCGTCCATGATCCTGTCCCTGCGGAAGAAATCCAACATCCGGGTACGGCAGCCCTTGCAGAAAGTGATGATCCCCGTGCTGAGCAATCATTTCAGAGATCAGGTGGAAGCCATGAGCGAGCTGATCCGATCGGAGACCAACATCAAGGAAATTGAATATCTGACCGACGACACCAACCTGTTGGTGAAACAGATCAAACCCAACTTCAAGACGCTGGGACCGAAGTACGGAAAGCTGATGAAATCCATTGCAGGAGCCATCAGCGGATGGAATCAACAAGACATCAAGAAGCTTGAAATAGAAGGTACATTTGTACTTGATCTTGGCGATCAGACGATAGAGATCACCCTGGAAGATGTGGAGATCAGCACCAGCGACATTCCGGGCTGGAGCGTCACCACGGTAGACAATCTTACCGTCGCCCTCGACATCACCCTCACCGAGGCGCTGCAACAGGAAGGAATTGCCCGTGAGCTGGTGAACCGCGTTCAGAATCTCCGAAAGGATAAGGGACTGGAAGTTACGGATCGCATCCTGCTGCGCATCGCGAAAAATGAACAGACCCTTGATGCGTTTATTGGATATAAAGATTATATTTGCTCGGAAACGCTGGCTGACATGGAACTTGTTGAGGCCCGCGAGCAGAGCAACTTCGAAACCGTTGAGATCCTTGACGGGATCGAAGCAAATATTGAACTTATTAAAACAGAATAAATACTACAAAGAGGACATCTCAATCGGAAAATTTCGTATCTTCCGTTGGGATAATTAAAGGTTTTTCAACATTAAAAACAGAGGCCATGGAAGAACACACAACAGAAGAGAAAACCAGATATTCCGCTGAAGAACTGGAAGAATTCCGCCAGATCATTCTGGAAAAACTGGAAAAGGCAAAGGCTGACCTTGCACTGCTCGTAGAAGCATATACCAACAACAGTGATGCCGACACCAACGATACTTCCCCTACTTTTAAAGTGCTGGAAGAAGGACAACAGGTGTTGTCGAAAGAAGAAAACAGCCGCCTTGCCGATCGTCAACGCAGGTTTATCAACAACCTGGAAGCCGCCCTGTTGCGTATTGAAAACGGAACCTACGGGATTTGCCGCGAAACCGGAAAACTAATTTCCAAAGAACGGCTGCGCGCCGTGCCTCACGCCACGTTAAGTATTGAAGCCAAGAACAAACAAAGAAGCTGATTTAAGATCTGAATAAACATTCCTAATTTTTTTGGTTTTGAAGTTGAAAAAATCCCTGTGGATCATTTTCCTGGTATTGCTTGCAGATCAGGCCTTGAAATTTTACATCAAGCTGACCATGACGGTGGGCGAAAAAGTCCCGGTGATCAAGCACTTTTTTTACCTGTATTTCACAGAAAACAACGGAATGGCCTACGGCATGCAGTTTGCCGGCGACTGGGGCAAGCTGTTCCTGAGCATTTTCAGGATCCTGGCCGTCATTGCCCTGGCGGTGTTTCTGGTTTACATCGTTAAAAACAAACGGAGTAAGGGGCTGGTGATCTGCGTATCGCTGATCCTGGCCGGCGCCCTGGGCAACATCGTCGACAGCGTGCTTTACGGATGGATCTTCACCTCGAGCACCTACTTCTCGGTAGCCCATCTGGTGGCCCCGGGTCATGGATATGCGCCGCTCCTTCACGGAAAAGTAGTCGACATGCTGTATTTCCCCCTCATCGATGTCAGCCGGCAGGCGGCCCCCTCCTGGATCCCCAATTTTTTGTTCGGTCCCGACGGCCGGCTGGTCTTTTTCCGGCCCATCTTCAACATCTCCGATTCCGCCATAACCATTGGCGTTTTCTGGTGGTTCCTGTTTCAACGGAAATCATCAAAATAAAAGCCTTCCAACCCCTGTCAGTCCGGGTGCTAAGAATTAATCTATCAATATTTTGAGAAAATTGATTTTTCAAAATTTCTATAAATATTAATTCTTATATTTGCCGCACTTTAAACCCATAATGAGGCAATTATTTATGAGCAAAAGAAATGTAGGCCGGATCGCGCAAATCATCGGCCCCGTTATTGACGTTGTTTTCGATGATGAAAAGAAACTCCCGAAAATTTACGACGCCCTTGTTGTTGATCGTGGCAAAGGCGAAAAACTGATCCTCGAAGTGCAGCAGTCTGTTGGCGAAAATATGGTTCGTACCGTCGCCATGGACTCCACCGACGGATTGAAAAGAGGCATGGAAGTAACTTCCACCGGAAATCCCATCAGCATGCCGGTGGGCGAAGAGATCAAAGGCCGCCTGTTCAATGTGATCGGCGATGCCATTGACGGATTGGGAAACGTTGAATCCGAAAACAGTTTCCCCATTCACCGGGAACCCCCGATCTATGAAAACCTCACCACCAAATCCGAAGTCCTGTTCACCGGGATCAAGGTTATCGACCTGATCGAGCCTTATTCCAAAGGCGGAAAAGTGGGCTTGTTCGGCGGTGCCGGCGTCGGCAAGACGGTGATCATCATGGAGTTGATCAACAACATTGCCAAGGCGTATTCCGGCATGTCCGTTTTCGGCGGCGTGGGAGAACGTACCCGTGAAGGGAACGACCTGTTGCGTGAAATGATCGAATCCGGCGTGATCCGTTATGGAAAAGAATTTGAAGAAACCATGGAAAAAGGCGGCTGGGATCTCTCCAAAGTCGACCGCGAAGAGCTGGCCAAATCTCAGGCCACTCTGGTGTTCGGACAGATGAACGAACCCCCCGGAGCCCGTGCCCGAGTGGCACTTTCGGGGCTGACACTGGCAGAATATTTCCGTGAAGGAGATGAAAAAACCGGAGGTCGCGACATCCTTTTCTTTATCGACAATATTTTCCGTTTCACCCAGGCCGGTTCGGAAGTCTCCGCCCTGTTGGGACGTATGCCTTCCGCGGTAGGATACCAGCCGACCCTGGCCACGGAAATGGGATTGATGCAGGAACGGATCACCCCCACCAAGCGGGGGTCCATTACTTCTGTTCAGGCCGTCTACGTGCCTGCCGACGACTTAACCGACCCGGCACCGGCCACGACCTTTGCCCACCTCGACGCCACCACGGTATTGAGCCGTAAAATTGCCGAGCTGGGAATTTATCCCGCCGTCGACCCGCTGGATTCCACCTCCCGAATCCTGACTCCCGACATCGTCGGTGAAGAGCATTACAAAACGGCGCAGCGTGTAAAAAATATCCTGCAGCGTTACAACGAACTGCAGGACATCATCGCCATCCTGGGGATGGACGAACTTTCGGAAGAAGACAAACTTACCGTTCACAGGGCACGGCGTGTACAGCGTTTCCTTTCGCAGCCTTTCCATGTGGCCGAGCAGTTCACCGGGTTGGAGGGCACCCTGGTCTCCATCGAAGATACCATCAAGGGCTTCAACATGATCATGGACGGCGAAGTGGATGAATATCCAGAGGCCGCTTTCAACCTGGTGGGAACCATCGAAGAAGCCATCGAAAAAGGTAAGAAAATGATGGCCGAAGCCTGATCATAAATTAGCCAATCTGACTTAACACAATTGCGATGGATCTCGAAATTATTACACCGGACAAAACCATTTTCAAAGGAGATGCGGATCTGATCCAGTTTCCCGGAATCGATGGTTCGTTCGAAATTTTAAGCAACCACGCTCCCCTGATCTCCGTCCTGAAAAAAGGAAATATCAAAGTAAGGATCGGCAAGGATGTGGACTATTTCACCGTGAAAGGAGGCGTTGTGGAGGTATTGAATGACAAAGTACTGGTGCTGGCCGAATAGGCTTTCGCCTGATGAAGATAAAAAAGCTGTCCGCCTGAGGCGGACAGCTTTTTTTTATCATTCTTTGTGATCATGATAAAGGTGCAGGGGACTCTTGATCAGCGAGAAGAAAAGATCGTGGCTTTTTCCGCCGCGGTGTTCCAGATGACGGTACATGGCCAGTTTGGCCCAATCTTCGATGAAGATCCATACGATACAATACGCCCAGATAAATCCGACACTAGACCAGCTGATGGGTGTGATCAGGCCCAGGGGATAAACCACGAACAACGTCGCCAGTACTTTGGTGAACACCGCCGACCATAGCAAGGCCGGCGCCGGATGCGGGGCTTTCAGGAACGATTTTTTTGTCCGGGTAACAAACAGGGTCAGATGGCCTGCCACCGCCAGTTTCAGAAAAATAAACGTCTGAATCTCGGGGGTGCTGAGGTGCAGATAATCCCTGGCAATGATCAGGATCCCAAACGTCTCGGCCACCCCGATCAGTCCCAGCACCGTAGAAATACTCATCACCTTCCGCATGTCCCATTTTACGGGTTTCGTACTCAGGAAAGTGTTGTCGTAGGCTATGGTCATGATGGGAATGTCGTTGAAGAACGCGAGCAAAATGATCATCAGGGCCGTGATGGGATAAAAATTGTAAAAGATCATGGCCAGCACCACGAAGAACATGATACGGATGGTCTCAATGATCCGGTACATGGCATAGCTGTTCATCCGTTCGAAGATCTTCCGGGCTTCGGCCACGGCATTGATGATCACGGATAGTCCGGGCATGGTGAGGATCAGGTCGGCGGCTGCCCGCGCAGCATCGGTGGCGCCGCTGACGGCAATACCGATATCGGCCTGTTTCAGCGCCGGGGCATCGTTCACGCCGTCGCCGGTCATCCCGACGATGTGGTCTTCGGTCTGCAGGGCCTTCACGATACCGTATTTATGTTCGGGAAACACTTCGGCAAAGCCATCCGATGCTTCGATCTTCCGTTCGATCTGCCTTCCGGGATGTTTGATGTCATCGTCGCTTTTGAAAATGTCGTCCACTTTCCTGATCTGGGTTCCCAGACCCAGTTGTCCGGAGATCTCCCGGGCAATGGAAGTATTATCACCGGTAACCATCTTCACCAGGATCCCCTGTTCGCCGGCCTCGGCGATGGTGGATTTGGAGTCTTCACGCGGAGGATCAAACAGGGTCAGGATACCGGAAAATTTCCAGGGGCCGTCGCCCTCTTTCCGGGCCACACCCAGGGTTTTGTAACCTTCTGAAGCAAATTGATCCACCTGTTCTTCGGCCTGTTTTTTATCGGTATCGTTCAGTTTACATAGCTCAATGATCACCTGTGTGGCCCCTTTGGTAACGGAAAATTCCTTTCCTTCCGGACCGGTCAGCAGGGCTTCGGTCCTTTTCCTTACGGGATCGAAGGGGATATATTTTTTCAGGTTATATCCCGTAAGTGCCTTTTTATCTTTAATTCCGGAAAGGACGGTATTGTCAATGGGATCGTGGTTGTCGGTTTCGGAAGAAAGGGCGGCATGCAGGATCAGTTCCTGTTCGTCTTTCGCCCCGAACAGGATCGAGTCGCCCAGGGTTAGTTTCGCTTGGGTCAGCGTACCTGTTTTATCCGAACAGAGAATGTCCATAC
>JBJKPL010000273.1:0-7939 GCA_046706345.1 Candidatus Sulfidibacterium sp. | reverse complement strand
CCGGTTGAATGAAATCGTTAATTTCTTTGGCAAAAACTTCAGCTCTTGCTACCTTTTGGGGATCATTGTCCCACTCCAATGCCTGATGATCAAAATACATACGAATGTCTTTTACTTTTAATAATTTCTAAATATACAAACTAAACTTTTTAATCTTTTATTTATGATTCGCAATCCTGCTGCAGTCCGGCATACCTTGTAAGATTTGATTTGGTTTCTCGGGATCGTTTCGGAATCTTAATTAAATAACTGGAATGAAAAGATTTCATTCAATAAACGCCGGTTCTTCCCCTAAAAAATCATTGGCGCGCTCCTTATGCATTCAGCAATTCCTGAAAACGTTCCGTAAAAAGTCCGACATGGGATCCGTCCACCAGTCCGTGATGCACATGGACCGACAACGCCATGCTTTTGCGCCCCTGCTTCTCCACCACCTTTC
Organism: Candidatus Sulfidibacterium sp.; assembly: GCA_046706345.1. Classification (GTDB taxonomy): domain Bacteria; phylum Bacteroidota; class Bacteroidia; order Bacteroidales; family F082; genus Sulfidibacterium. The sequence continues at coordinate 7,500 of JBJKPL010000273.1, read as the reverse complement.
CAAACGAGATCTTCGGGCTACTGTCGGGAAAGGAAAAACTGCGGGCATGCGATAGGGAAGTAAAATCCAGCCAAGGTATGGCGGAGAAATGGATCACATTCTCGCCCGAAACGGCAGGCACCAGGCCTGTGGACGCTTTCACCGCCGAAACCACCCGAAGGGCATTGTCATAGAAAGTCTTTTCGTCCGGATCATAATCCATATAAGCAAAACCAAACGTTCCGTCAGGACGGTCGATGGTGGGCGAAGCATGGATCACGTCATAGAGCCAGACCTCCCCGCCGATGATCCGGTAACGGAAATTCTCCACCTCATTGGCTGCTTTCAGCGCCCGATATAAATAGTACAGAAAAAAGGACTTCCCGGAAGCTTTGGACTGCCGATAAGCCAGGGTACAATCCACGCGGACCGTCACCCCAAAAAAGGGTTCTTCAAACTGCGAAAAGAAATTGAAATGGTCCTTCCTGTTCCATTTTTCAAGGTCGACAATTTTCCGGCTCATGAGGCGGTGGTTTTGTTTTCAAAAATATAAAATTTAACAGCCTACAGGCAAACGAGAGACTGTGAACGTTAGAGTTCAAAGGTTTTGAAGGTCACTGGCTCAAAAGTCATAAAATCGAAAGTCTGAAAAGTCAAAATGTCAAAGAGTCGAAAATCCCGTCTTTGAACCAACTTGAACCAGGTTGAACTACCCGGAGCGAGGCGCGAAGGTTAAGGCGGAGGCTGAGAACTTCAAAAATTTAGATTCTATAACATCTAACGGCCATTCGCCTTTCATGTTCTCCTTTCGCTGTTCCGCATTCAACCTGAAAAGAGAACAAAAGGAAAGCGCCTCTGCAGTTGGAAAATTGTTTCGAAAATATTCAGCCCGTTTCCTTACATTTGAAACCCCAAACAGACATTTATGATCTTACACGGTATCGACTGGAGCATCATTTTCTTATATTTCGTTATTAGCCTGGGCATCGGGCTTTATATGACCAAACGGGCCGGTAAAGACACCGGCAACTTTTTCCTGAGCGGACGGAACCTTCCGTGGTATATCGCCGGAACCTCGATGGTGGCCACCACCTTTGCCGCCGACACGCCGCTGGCAGTAACGGAGCTGGTTTCGAAACAAGGGGTAGCCGGCAATTGGCTTTGGTGGAACATGATGTTCGGCGGCATCCTGACCGTATTTTTCTTTGCACGGCTGTGGCGCAGGGCCGGCATCATCACCGATGCCGAATTCGTAGCCATCCGTTATTCTGGAAAGTCCGCCCGCTTCCTGAGAGGATTCCGGGCCGTTTACATCGGCATTTTCATGAATGTTATCGTGATGGCCTGGGTGAACCTGGCCATGGTTAAGATCATCACTGTGATGTTTCCCGGACTGACGATTTTCGGGCTCCATCAGGTGCGGTTTCTGGGCATTACTTTCAGCGCCCAGCTGATCGTGGTTGCCGGTTTAATGCTTTTTACGGCTTTATATTCCTCCCTTTCGGGACTGATGGGGGTGGCACTCACCGACACCTTCCAGTTTACCATGGCCATGACCGGGAGCATTGTGCTGGCGGTTTTCGCTGTAAAACATGTGGGCGGCATCGCTGGCATGGAACATTCGCTGGGTCACATGAAATGGGTTTTCAACTTCATGCCTTCAGTGAGCCATACTTCGGCCACGGCGGATTCGCTGGGCGTCTTAAAACTCGGAATTACAGCCATCGTGGCTTACTTCGGCGTGCAGTGGTGGGCCAGCTGGTATCCGGGTGCAGAACCCGGCGGCGGCGGCTACGTCGCCCAGCGTATGATGTCGGCCAAAGATGAAAAACACTCGCTGCTGGCTACCCTGTGGTTTCAGATCGCCCATTTTGCCGTACGTCCCTGGCCCTGGATCCTGGTGGCGCTGGCTACCTTAATCAAGTATCCGCATGTAGGCGATAAAGGCGCCACGTATGTGATGGCCATCCGCGACCTGATGCCGGCAGGGCTGCTGGGTTTGTTGCTGGCGGCATTCCTGGCAGCTTACATGTCCACCATCGCCTCGCAAACCGTTTGGGGTACCTCTTATATTATCAACGACCTCTTCAAACCGTTCATCACCAAAAACAAGGATGAGAAATATTACGTAAAGATCTCGCGTCTCACCACCGTTTTACTTATGGTTTTTTCATTGTTTGTCACAACGCAGTTCGATACCATCAGCGGAGCCTGGAAATTTGTGCTGGCCTGCAGCGGCGGGATCGGGCTGGTGCTGTTACTGCGATGGTTCTGGTGGCGCATCAATGCCTGGTCGGAAATATCCGCCATGATCGCCCCCTATTTTGTGTATCCCATCCTGAAGATCCATTATCATTTGTCGTTCGAAAGTTCCTTGATCATTGTGGTAGCCTGGTCCACACTCGTGTGGCTGGTGGTTACTTATCTTACTAAGCCCACCGAACAGGCCATACTCCACTCCTTTTACCGAAAGATCCATCCGGGTGGTTTGGGGTGGCGGAAAATTGCTGCTGAGCTTCCTGAGGTCGTCAGTGATACGGGTTACAAAAGGCTTTTTGCGAACTGGATCCTGGGCGTCATTTTATTACTTTTCAGCCTCTTTGGCACGGGAAAGATCATCTTCCATGCTTATGGAACAGGATTCCTTTTCTTCGGGGTGGCCCTGGCGGCAGGTGCGGGCATTTATTATAATATGAGTAAAATGGGCTGGGAAAAAATTACCCGGTAAATTCAGACGTTCCTTCTTAAAATGGCCGGATTTCCATTCGGATCCGGTCCCACAAAATCACTGCCAGAATGCCCGTTTCTTCTTTCCTGAAGGCTTTCTGCCAACGAAAATACCCAGGTTTGATCAATCTGCTCTCCTTTCAATTTACTGAATAACAATCCACTGACCGCGGAAAGAAGATCAAATTTTAAAATATCTTAAAAACTCAATATTAATTTTTAATAATAGTTGCACGGTAAACTAATATTATATTATTTTTGCGCCTTAGTTGTGGCGTAAACTATTTGAAAGGATGAAAGTGGATAACGAACTGATATATGGGAAATTGATTTCTGCCATTCACCGCAAGGCGATTCAGATCATCAAATACAAACTGAAAGATTTTGACATTGATGTGGGACAGATCTTCCTGTTGTGGTTTGTTCACTATCATAACGGCATCTCGCAGGAACAGGTGGCCCAGAACTTTCATTTGGACAAAGCCACGGTGAGTAAAAATGTGAAAAGGCTCATCCAGTATGGGTATCTGAAGAAAACAGTCAACCCCAAAGACCTGCGCGAACATCAGCTTTCGGCCACCAAAAAGGCCGACGTCCTGACGCCGAAGCTGGAAGACATCTTAAAAGACATCAACAAATTGATGGTTAAGGACATCAATCCTGAAGAACAGGAAAAACTGGTAGGCACCCTGGAAAAGGTGCTTAAAAATATTGAAGTCTGTGATAAGGGATAAGGATTCTGTATCAACCCCTTCATCCACTTCATGTAATACAATGAATAAACAAAGAACGAATAGTATAAAACATTAAACAAATACGTATGAAAAACGAAAACCAAGAGATTGTTAAGGATTCTCCCAAACAGAAGAAAGGAAAAATCAGAAGTCTGGTCATTGGCGTTTTGTTAATTGCAGCCGTCCTGGGGGCCGGTGCCTGGTGGTACGTAAAGCACTCTGAATTTGTCACCACGGACGACGCCTATGTGGATGCTTATCAGGTTACGGTTAGCTCGCAGATACCAGGCCGTCTGGTCAAATTATATATTCACGAAGGCGATCATGTAAAGAAAGGTCAGTTGCTGGCCCAGCTGGATTCCTCCGACTATGTGGCCCGCATCAGGCAGGCCCAGGTCAGTTTGAAGGAAGCCCAGTTAGGCATTCAGCTGGCGCAGGTCCGGCTGGACCAGGCCCGGATCAACTTTGAACGGGCTGAAAAGCAGTACAAGGACCATCTGATCCCGAAGGAAAAATATCAGAACCTTCAGAAGAATTACCAGAGTGCCAAAGTAGAGCTGATGCTGGCCCAGGCCAAAGTACCGGTAATCCACTCCAACCTGCATACCTTAAGGACCTCACTGTCGCATTGCAGTATTTATGCTCCCATGGACGGGGTGGCAGCCAAACGGTGGGTACTCGCCGGTGATGTCGTGAACCCGGGACAGGGGATCTTCACCGTTTTCGGAACCCATAAGATTTGGGTCACCACCATGTTGCCGGAAAACGAATTGCATCAGATCCATATCGGAGATACGGCGGACATTAACGTGGATGCCTTCCCCAATGCTACCTTTAAAGGGATATTTTATCAGATTGGGAACAGTACGGCTTCCAAATTTTCACTGATCCCGCCCGACAATGCCTCCGGAAACTTCACCAAGGTATCGCAACGGGTCCCCTTGAAACTGACCATCTTTAAAACCGGAGGTCAGCCTGCAAAAGCTGAATTACTCCCCGGCATGTCAGTGGAACTCAAAGTTAAAATCAAGAAGAAAGGAAAGTAATTTATGGCCCAACTGCAAAATAATCATTTAGATTGGGAATCGCAGGAGGGATCGCCAAATAAGTGGCTGGTACTCGTTAGCGTCATGATCGGCACTTTCATGGCCGTGCTGGACGCCACCATCGTCAGCGTGGCTTTCCCGAAGATGATGGCCGTTTTCGGGGTCAGTGTCGACCAGATCGAATGGGTGATGACCGCTTATATGCTGGCCTTTGCGGTGATTCTTCCATCCTCCGGATGGATTGCGGACCGGTTTGGCTATAAACGGACCTACATTCTGGGGCTGGCTTTGTTTACCATTGGGTCCCTGGCCTGTAGTCTTTCCTGGGATGAAAACATCCTGATTGCGTTCAGGGTATTCCAGGGAATCGGTGCTGGTCTGGTGATGCCCGTAGGGATGGCCATTGTTACCCGTACCTTCCCACCCCGGCAACGGGGTGTGGCTTTGGGTTTCTGGGGTATCGCCGCCGCGGCTTCTGTGTCGCTGGGACCTTTGTTCGGCGGCTTTCTGGTGGATAACTATTCCTGGCATTCCATCTTTGACATCAACATACCGGTGGGGATCATTGCCATCGTCGCCGTGTATATCATCCAGGAGGAATACAAGAGTCATGTCAAAGAAAAGTTCGACATGGGCGGTTTTATTACCATGACCATCGGGCTCGGGACCTTGCTGCTGGCTTTTGCCACCGGTAATTCAGATTGGAATACCGGAGGATGGCATTCCACCTTTATAGTCTCGAATTTCTTTATTGCGGCCATCAGCCTGATCGCCTTTGTGGTCATCGAATTCCACACCAAACATCCGATCCTGAACCTGAGATTGCTGAAATATCACAATTTTGGTCTGTCTACCCTGATCCTGTTTATCTTCGGGCTGGCATTTTTCGGAAACGCCTTCCTGCTGCCGATTTATCTTCAGAATTCCTTGGGTTATACCGCGCTGCAGGCGGGATTGGTGTTTTTCCCTGCCGGGATCATCCAGGCCATCGTGGCTCCGATTTCCGGCCAGCTCACCGACCGGATCAATCCGAAGATCCCACTGATTTTCGGGATCATCATCCTGGGGATTACCATGTATCTTTTCAGTTTCCTGTCGTTGCAATTCATGCACAGTCAGGTGATGTTGCCCATGTATTTAAGGGGGCTGGGGATCGGATTCGTTTTCACGCCCCTTTCTACCATAGCCTTGTATGAAATTCCCCGTCCCCAGCTGGCACAAGCTTCGGGTTTGATGAATACCATCCGGCAGGTAGGCGGTAGTTTCGGAATTGCAGCTCTGGGTACGATCCTGACGCAGCGAGTGAAATTTCACACCCAAATTTACGGGGAACAGCTCAATCAGACCTCCCCTGCCTTTCACAATACGCTGGCCCATCTCCAGTTCTTTGCTGAAAAATCCATCGGCGCAAACCACATGCAGGGGATGGCCATTTCCAAAACCCTGCTCATGAAAAATTTGGTTAGTCAGGCTTTTGTCCAGGGCATCAACAATGATTTTCTGATTGGGGCAGTATTGACTTTTGCCCTGCTGATACCCATGTTATTTTTAAAAACGAGTAAAAAACATTTAAATCGATGAAATATATTCAAAATATCATCAAGATTTCCTTTTCAGGACTGATATGGATGGTTTTTATGGTGCTTTCGAATCCGGTTCAGGCGCAGCAGCCCATGAAGCTGACGCTTTCGCAGGCTATAAATTATGCTGTGAACAATGAGCCGCTGATCAAGGAAGCACAGGACCAGGTGGCCATTGCCAAAGCCAAAGCGGATGAGTTGAAAAGTTCGTTTTTACCGCATGCCAACGCCAGTTTAAACTATGATCATATCGGCCCTACCCCGTTTATCAGTGTTCCCGGGATGGGTTCGGCTAAATTCCCGCTGGCCATCGCCGACAATTTCAACGAATATGTCGGGGCGGATTACCTGATCTACGATTTCAACCAGCGCAAGGAAACCATGAAACTGTTGCGGTCTAATGAGGTTACCGCCGCAGAGAAAATCAACCTGATCCGGAATCAACTGGCCTATCAGACGGCTGAAGTTTATTTCTCGATCCTGTATCTCCAAAAGAGTGTGGATGTCATGGATCAGCAGATCAGCGATCTACACGCCCATTTAATCGTAGCCAAAAAACTGGTGGCTACCGGTTCCGCCATTGGACTGGATACGCTGAACACCAGCGTCCGGCTCACGGCGCTGGAAAACGAGAAAGTCAACATCCTGAATCAGAAGGATAAAGCGGCTGTAGCACTGGCTTCGCTGATGAATCTACCCAAAGAAAAGAGTTTTGTCGTCGTCGGCGATCTGGATCAACCTTCCATGCGTTATTCCCTGGATTCGCTGATCCGTAAAGCTTATGTGCAAAGAGAAGAAATGAAACTGAACAAACTCTATGCACATACAGCCACCCTGAACAAAGCCCTCATCGAGAAATCCAATATGCCCACCCTGAGTGCTTTTGGACAAGCCGGTGTAAAGAACGGTTATCCTGACAACTTGCCCAGGATGCGTGCCAACTATGTGTTGGGACTGACCGCCAACATCCCCATTTTTGACGGCTTCCTGAAGAAATCGAAACTGACCACGGCCGACTGGCAGATCCAATCGGTTGTAGACCATGGCACGGCGCTGGAACAAAGCATCCGCACGGAAGTGCAAAAAGCCCTGTTGGACTACCGGAACAGCCAGGTTCAGATCAAAACCGCCCTGCAGGAAATCACGCAGGCCAAAGCCGCCATTGCCCAGGCCCAGGGTTTGTATGAAAGCGGATCCATTACCAACACCACCTTGTTGGATACGGAAACTGCCCTGGCTCAGGCCGAACTGAAATATTCCTATCAGGTGTTCCAGCTTACGCTGAACCACTACAAACTCCTGCAGGCCGAAGGACAAAAACTCTGGTAGATTCGTCTTCCGGTATCTCGCTATTACACCCCTTTACAACCGCTTAAATTACAATAATCTGTAAATTAAGCGGTTGTAATATTTATATTTATTATAAATAGGCAA
>JBJKPL010000272.1:0-11437 GCA_046706345.1 Candidatus Sulfidibacterium sp. | reverse complement strand
TGGAAACCGTCATTACGGATTCCAAATACGGTTTTATTGAAGGGGCACTTAAAGAAACCCTGACGCTGCCCAAAAAAGATGAGGATAAAATTTCCCGGAGCCGGATCATCGACAAGGTGGTGACCGGGAAGCTGCTGAGTTATCCGATTTTTCTCCTGGCCATGTGGGTTACCTTCGAAGCCACCTTTGCCCTGGGCCAGTATCCCATGAACTGGATCACCGATGGAGTAAACGGGTTAAGTAACCTGCTGATCCGGGTAATGCCGGTCGGTATTTTCCGTGATCTGCTGGTCAACGGCATTCTGGGTGGTGTTGGCGGGGTCATCGTTTTCCTGCCCCAGATCCTGATCCTGTTTTTCTTCATCACCCTGATGGAATCCACAGGATACATGGCGCGTGTGGCTTTCATTGTCGACAAGCTCATGCACAAGATCGGGCTGCACGGAAAATCTTTCATCCCCATGCTGATGGGATTCGGATGTAATGTTCCGGCCATCATGGCGACCCGAACGATTGAAAACAAAAACGACCGGCTCGTCACCATGCTGATCATCCCCTTCATGTCCTGCAGTGCACGTTACACGGTGTATGTCCTGATCATCAGCGCCTTTTTCCCCTACTATCAGGGAACGATCTTATTTGGCATTTATCTCTTCGGCATCATCCTGGCCGGGATCATTGCCTGGGTATTCAAGAAAACCCTGTTCAAGGTCAATACGCTTCCGTTTGTGATGGAGCTCCCGCCCTACCGGGTTCCCAGAGCCTCGGCAGTGCTGAAACAGACCTGGTTCAAGGGAGAACAATATCTCAAAAAGATGGGCACGATCATTCTAGTGGCCTCCCTCATCATTTGGGCACTGGGGTATTTTCCGGCCGGAAAGAAATACGAAAAACCTTTCCAGCAAAAAATAAATCTGGTAGAGGCTTCCTTTATTCAGAAAACGCGTCAACCCGGAATTTCCAAAGACAAGCTGGATCAGCTCAAAGCCCAGGAAAATCAGGACGTAAACATATTAAGAGCCCAGCTGGCAGCCAAAAAACAGGAAAATTCCATGCTGGGTCGTATTGGGCATTTTATCGAACCCATCATCAAACCCCTGGGATTTGACTGGAAAATGGGCGTCAGCCTGATGGCAGGCGGGGCAGCGAAAGAAGTCGTAGTCTCTACCATGGGGGTGCTCTATCCGCCCACAGCGGGACAGAAACACAACCAGGGCCTGGCTTACAGACTCTCTCATATGGTTTATTCCAAAGGTCCCCGCAAAGGGCAGCTGGTGTATTCGCCGTTGATCGCCTTTGCTTTCCTTGCTTTTGTCCTGATCTATTTCCCCTGTATCGCCGTGGTGGCTGCCATAAAAAATGAGTCGGGCCAATGGAAATGGTCGGCTTTCATGGCTTTATACACCACATCACTGGCCTGGATTATCTCCTTCCTCATCTTCCAGGGCGGAAAGTTGCTGGGCTTCTAAATCTGAATTATCGCGGTTTTCGGCAAATTCATGCTTGCCATTCTGTTTTTTGTTATTTTTGAGGTGGTCAATCCTCATTCCTAAATGAACAACAGTATGCCTATAATTGAGAAAGAAAGGTTTTTGGAGAATTTCCAGTATTTTGACAAAGAAGTGGTTCTGGACATCATCAACATCTTTTTAGAAGAATATCCCGACCGGATCCGGATGATCCGAACCAACATCGATCAGCAGGATTTCGATCAGTTGCGCTTCAATGCCCATAGTTTAAAAGGCGTAGTGGCCAATTTTGTGGCCCCGGAAGTGCAGAGTGCCGCCAAAGCCATGGAAATGAAAGGCACGAACAAGGATTTAAGTGATATCGACGACTTGTATACCGTGCTGAAGGAAAAAGCCGATGTGATGATCGAAGAGCTGGCGGACCTCAAGAAGAATTTTCAATAAAACACACGTGAACAGAAATAAAAAAAGCCATCCCGGAATTCGGGATGGCTTTTTCATATTCTGTAATTTTTATTGCTCTTTTTCTTCCAGGGCGCCGGTGATCTTTTGTTCGAGTTCTTCCATGATCTCCGGGTTGTCAACCAGGATGCTTTTTACGGCATCACGCCCCTGTCCGAGCTTGGTTTCACCGTAGCTGAACCAGGAACCGCTTTTCTTGATGATCTCGTTTTCCACGCCCAGATCGATGATCTCGCCAATCTTGGAGATCCCTTCTCCGTATATGATGTCAAATTCGGCTTTTCTGAAAGGCGGGGCCACTTTGTTTTTCACCACTTTTACGCGCACCCGGTTTCCGCTTACGGATTCGGTGTCTTTGATCTGGCTGACACGCCGGATGTCGAGACGCACGGATGAGTAAAATTTCAGTGCGTTACCGCCGGTGGTGGTTTCGGGACTTCCGAACATCACGCCGATCTTATCACGCAGCTGGTTGATAAAGATGCAAACCGTATTGGTTTTACTGATGTTTCCGGTGAGTTTCCGCAGTGCCTGAGACATCAGTCTGGCCTGCAATCCCATTTTGGAGTCTCCCATTTCCCCTTCAATTTCGCTTTTCGGTGTCAGGGCGGCGACGGAGTCGATAACGATCACATCAATCGCACCCGAGCGGATCAGGTTATCGGTAATTTCCAGCGCCTGTTCCCCGTTGTCGGGCTGAGAGATCAGCAGATTTTCAATATCCACACCCAGTTTTCCGGCATAAAAACGATCGAAGGCATGCTCGGCATCAATAAATGCGGCAATGCCGCCGGCTTTCTGGGCCTCGGCAATGGCATGCAGCGCCAGGGTGGTCTTTCCTGAAGATTCAGGTCCGTAGATTTCAATCACGCGTCCCTTGGGAAGGCCGCCCACGCCCAGGGCATGGTCCAACCCGATGGAACCGGTAGAGATCACAGCCACTTTTTCGATGGGGGCACCGCCCATTTTCATGATGGCACCTTTCCCATAAGCTTTTTCAAGTTTCCCTAATGTGGCTTCTAGGGCTTTTAGTTTGTTTTGCTTTTCTTTTTCCAGGTTTTGGTCCGCTTTTTCGGTTGTCATTGTATTACAGTTTTAATTTCTTAATGATTTGTGCTGTGTGTTCTTTCGTGTCTACCTTAGAAAATATCTCTTCCACCACGCCTTGTTCGTTCAGTACAAAGGTCGAACGGATCAGTCCTTCGTATTCCTTTCCGTAAAGTTTTTTAGTACCCCAGGCCCCGTAAGCCTTAATAACGTTTTTTTCCGGATCGGACAACAGCGGAAACGGAAGGTCAAATTTTTTGATAAACTTCTGATGGGAGGCCACGCTGTCGGGACTGATGCCCAGGATCGTGTATCCCTGATCCATCCAGTACTGATAGTGATCGCGGAAGTTACAAGCTTCACTGGTGCATCCCGGCGTATCGTCCTTGGGATAAAAATACAGTATGACCTTCTTCCCTTTCAGGCCGGCCAGGGTGACTTCTTTATTATTTTGATCAACCAACTTAAAATCAGGTGCTTGATCACCTATATTCAATTTTTCCATGGATAATTTTTTATATACAAATATACAATTATTTGGCAGGTGTCAAAAGGCAGGCGGTAAAAAGCCGATGGATAAAAAAGCGCCATACCGGACCAAAATTCCCGGAAATCCCTGCCGAAATTAGGCTTGCGACTTTTGCTGTTTCCGATAATACCTGCACCAGGTTGTCAATCCGCATTCCTCGCATTTTGGCTTCCGGGCAATACAAACATAACGTCCATGAAGGATCAGCCAGTGATGGGCCAAGGGAATCAGTTCTTCCGGAATATATTTCACCAACTGTCTTTCTGTTTCCAGGGGATTTTTTGAATCCGTGGTCAGTCCCAGGCGCTCACTTACCCGAAACACGTGGGTATCCACCGCCATGGCAGGTTTGTTAAAAACTACGGATGCGATGACATTGGCGGTTTTCCTACCCACACCGGGCAATTTCTGGAGTTCTTCCACCTCTGAGGGCACCTGCCCGTCAAAATCGCGGATCAGCATTTTTGCCAGCCCGGACAGATGCTTTGCCTTGTTGTTGGGATACGAACAGCTTTTGATCAACTCAAAGATCTCAGGAACCTCGGCTTCCGCCAGATGGTGCACATCGGGGAAAAGGCGGAAAAACTCCGGTGTGATGGTGTTTACCCGCTTGTCGGTGCATTGGGCAGAGAGCACCACCGCTACGATCAGCTCGTAGGGTGTGGTGTACAACAGTTCCGTCTGGGCAAAAGGTTTGTTCTCGATAAAATAGGCTATGATCCCTTCAAATCGCTCTTTCCTGGTCATGGATGTTTTTCTGCAAAAATAACCGCTTTCTTAAAAATGAAAATATCTTTTAGGCAGATGGTTCACATTCGCCTAAAAGATATCTTACAAATCCGGGATCAATGAATATTGACTCCTTAGTTCAAAGCTGCCGTAGATTAGTTTAAGAGGATCGTCAAATTACCCAGGGTACGGGATTTAAGGATCGAAAGGGCAGCTGCATAAGCCATCAGGTCCCTGATAACTGCCGGTGAAGGCTTGAGGTCAAACACTTCGGTTTTCTGTGGAGCGTTGGCCTTGGAACCATGACGGTACTTGTGAAAGGCGTAATAATCTTGCACAGGCATCAAGGTTTTAATGAAACGTCAATTGCTTTTTACTTAGCCATAACGCAAAAAGAAACTGAATATTATTCAGCAACGGGAATTATTTTAAAAAAATTGAAACTATTTTTTAAGAAACAATCCTACAACACATTATAATAACCGATATGGAAGAGAATGCGTACAGAGGAAACCCGTTCCAGAACGACAATCCATGAAAAAATGGGATTCTTCCATGGATTGTAAAACAAGTCAGTCAAAAAAGTCTTTAAAGATTCAATGCCTGGCCGGGTTAATTGGTCAGGACAATATTGTTTTTCTGAATCATTTTTCTCAGGTTGATCAGGGCATAACGCATTCTGCCCAGTGCCGTATTGATGCTGACATCGGTTTGCTCTGCAATTTCCTTAAAGCTCAGACCATTATAGCATCTGAGGATCAGCACTTCTTTTTGTTCTTCGGGGAGATAATCGATCAGACCACGCAGATCTTCGTGGATCTGCTGGGTGATGAGATCTTCTTCAAAACTGGGATCTGTGACCTTCAGATTGCTGATCATATCCTGGTGGGCCATTTTCGGCTCGGCAAAATTCACCTTCTTGGCTTTTCTGAAATGGTCGATGACCAGGTTATGGGCAATACGCATGACCCACTGGATGAATTTTCCTTCATCTGAATAGGCTCCTGATTTCAAGGTATGGATCACCTTAACAAAGGTATCCTGGAAAACATCATCGGCGAGATGTTTGTCCTTGACCATTACGAAGATATAGGAATATAGGCGGCTCTGATGTCGCTCAATCAGCTCCTGTAAACCCGACGGGTCGCCTGCAAGAAAATTCCTAATGAGCTGTTGTTCGCTACAAGCTTCTTTTTTCATAAGGAAAATACATTATGTTAAGAAAAATGTAAGCGTCTACTCAATAGGCAATTCCTCCTGTTTTTTACGGTTTGTAATTTGATTTATCAATGCAAATATAGGGTTTAAAAGGAAATAGGCAAATTTATTTATAATTTTGTGGCCAATTTTTTCGTAAATGATAGATATTTCGGGCGTAAACCCTAAAGATTATATAGTAGTTGTTAAGTCGCGGGTCAACAATCTTAAGAACCTGAGTGTTGCCATCCCCAGGAAAAAACTTGTCGTGATCACCGGCTTATCGGGCTCGGGAAAATCTTCGCTGGCCTTCGACACCCTTTATGCCGACGGACAGCGACGTTACGTGGAAAGCATGAGCTCCTATGCCCGGCAATTTCTGGGCCGGATGGACAAACCGGATGTGGATGCCATCCTGGGCGTGGCACCGGCCATCGCCATTGAACAAAAAGTAAAAACCCGGAATCCCAGATCCACCGTCGGCACTTCCACCGAGGTGTACGAATATCTGAAACTGTTGTTTGCCCGCATCGGGACGACGATCTCTCCCCTTTCGGGACGCGAAGTCAAACGGCATTTCGTTTCGGATGTCACCGATTTTATCCTCTCGCTACCCCTCGGAACTGATGTGATGATCTTTTCGCCCCTTGAAAATATCAACGGTAGAAGCCTGAAGCAACAACTTCAGGTGCTGCTTCAACAAGGCTTTAGCCGGATCATGAGCCATGGGGAGATCCACAAGATCGAGGCGGTGATGGAACGGATCACCGACAAGGCCAAGCCCAACAATTGTTATCTGATCATCGACCGGATCAACCTGGAAGAAGATGATCCCGACCTGAAAGCCCGGATTGACGACTCGGTTCAGACCGCTTTTTACGAAGGGCAGGGATACTTGAAAGTTTCCTATACCCACGAAGGAAAAGAACATCTGGTGGATTTTTCCAACAAATTCGAGCTGGACGGTATCCAGTTTGAGGAACCCTCCGTCAACCTGTTCACTTTTAACAATCCTTACGGTGCCTGCAAAAAATGCGAAGGTTTCGGCTCCATCATCGGGATCGATGAAAAACTGGTGATCCCCAACCCCAAACTATCGGTATATGAAGGGGCTGTGGCATGCTGGAAGGGCGAAAAAATGGGCGAATGGAAAGAAGAGCTTATCCGCAATGCCTACAAATTCGACTTTCCCATTCACAAACCCTATTTTGAATTAGCTCCGGCCCAGAAAGAGCTGTTGTGGACCGGCAATGAATATTTCGGAGGGATCAACCGGTTCTTTGAATCAGTAGAAGAACAGGCATATAAGATCCAATACCGGGTGATGTTGTCGCGGTATCGCGGCAAAACCACCTGTCCGGAATGCAAAGGCACCCGTTTGCGGAAAGATGCCAATTTTGTTCTGGTGGGAGGAAAAACAATTTCAGAGATCGTGAACCTGCAGCTCAATGAAGCATTGGATTTTTTTACCCACCTAAAGCTCAACGAGCATGACAGCAAAGTTGCCAGAAGACTGCTCATCGAGATCACCAACCGGCTGAAGTTTTTGAACGACGTGGGATTGGGGTATCTAACCCTGAACCGGCAATCGGACAGTCTTTCGGGAGGCGAATCCCAGCGCATCAATCTGGCCACCTCCCTGGGAAGCTCGCTGGTGGGTTCGATGTACATCCTGGATGAACCGAGCATCGGGCTGCATCCGCGCGATACACACCGTTTGATCACGGTTTTAAAAGCTTTGCGCGATCTGGGAAATACCGTCATTGTAGTGGAACACGACGAAGAGATCATCCGGATTGCAGACCAGATCATCGACATCGGCCCGGATTCGGGCGACCATGGCGGCAAACTGGTATTCCAGGGCGGCTTTGACGAGCTCAAAGACAACAACGTAAGCTATACGGCCCTTTACCTGACCGGAAGAAAAAATATCGACCTCCCGATGCACCGAAGGAAATGGAAGAACGGCATCATCATCAAAGATGCGTTTCACCACAACCTGAAAAACATCACCGTCCAGTTCCCGCTGAATACCCTGACCGTCGTTACCGGCGTCAGCGGTTCGGGAAAATCCACCCTGGTACGCGATATTTTGTATACTTCCATCAAACGGCAACTCGGCGCCGAAGTCACTTCCGAAAGCCACATCAGCACACTCGAGGGGGAAGTGAACCGCATCAAAGCCGTGGAATACATCGATCAGAATCCCATCGGCAGATCTTCCCGATCCAATCCGGCTACCTATCTGAAAGCGTTCGACGACATCCGGCAGTTGTTTTCCAACCAGTCGCTGGCAAAACTCCGGGGCTACAAGCCGGGATATTTTTCTTTTAACGTTCCCGGCGGCCGCTGCGAGCAATGCGAAGGCGAAGGCGTCATCAAGGTGGAGATGCAGTTTATGGCCGATATCTTTTTAAAATGTGAATCCTGCCACGGAAACCGCTTTAAGGACGAGGTGCTGGAAATCAAATACAAAGACAAAACCATTTCCGATATCCTGGATCTCACCGTGGATCAGGCCATTGAGTTTTTCAGCCAGGAAACCAAAAACAATACCATCGAACGCCGGATTGTCTCCAGGATCCAGCCACTTCAGGATACCGGCCTGGGTTATCTGAAGCTCGGCCAGAGCTCCAATACCCTCAGCGGCGGCGAAGCCCAACGTATCAAACTGGCCTCTTTCCTTTCCAAGGGGGAGAACAGCTCCCCTACGCTCTTCATCTTTGACGAGCCCACCACCGGCCTGCACATTCACGACATCAGCCACTTGCTGAATTCGCTGAATGCCCTCATAGAAAACGGTCACAGCGTGGTGGTGATCGAGCACAATGTGGAAGTCATCAAATCGGCCGATTGGGTCATCGACCTGGGGCCTGAAGGCGGCGACAAAGGAGGAAAAATTGTCTTTGAAGGAACCCCGGAAGACCTGGTGAAATGCGAAAATTCCTTTACAGGACACTTCCTGAAACCCAAACTCTAAACGCCTCGGGAACCTAAGATCCCGGAAAGGAAAGATTCTTTTTCTGCGTCAGGATCTTTTGTGAAAACCGGACCGGGATCCGCCCCTTCCGCTTCGCAAAATTTCCTATTTTTGCTTTGAATTTCAAAGAAGGTTGTGAATCATTTTCAAGCCTGCCGTAACTTCAGAATTGAGGATTCGGAATGGGATTCAAAGGACAACAGCTTAGAGACATTGATTACTTGAACGTATTCTTTTTATTTTCTATTAATTCGTATTTAGAAAAGCGAGACTGAAAAACAGCAATTACCATGGACCGTGAAACCAACCGGGCACAAGTTTTGAAGAAGCTGGAAGCACTGGATATTTCCTATGAGATCTATGAGCATCCGCCGTTGGACACCATTGAGATTGCCCTTCCTTATTGGGAAAAGATCGATGCCATGCATTTCAAAAATCTGTTTTTCAGAAATCACAAGGGAAACAAGCACTTTCTGGTGATCGTAAGAGACACCGCGCCCTTTGACATCCACAGTCTGGAAAAGAAATTAAAACAGGGGAAGCTGAGTTTCGGATCCGAGAAAAGGCTCATGAAATACCTGGGCGTGAAACCAGGCTCGGTATCCCCTTTTGGCCTGCTGAACGACGAGACCCATCATGTGCATCTGTTCCTGGACCAGGAAATGAAAGCGGCCGAAAGAGTTAGCTTTCACCCCAACGACAACACCGCCAGTGTGGTCATCGCCTTCTCCGACCTGATCAAATTTTTGCAAACCCAGGGAAATTCATTTGAATATTTCAATCCCGAAAACGCAAATTAAAAATATCTTTATGGAAAAGCTTGGTATTAAAGTAAATTCCGAAATCGGCAAACTTCAGGGCGTGGTGGTCCATACCCCCGGTGCGGAGGTGGAAAATATGACTCCTGAAAATGCAGAACGCGCGCTGTATTCCGACATCCTGAACCTGCGGATCGCCCTTTCGGAATACGCCGATTTTCTAAGTGTTTTAAAAAAATTCACCAAGGTCTTTGAGGTAAAAACACTGCTTAAGGAAACCCTGGAGCAGGGGGTGGCGAAACAGAGTCTGTTGGAACGCCTGTGCAAACAGGACATCAATAAAAACATGGCACCGGAGGCCTGCGATAAGTTGAATGCCCTTCCCGCCGGGAAACTGGCTTCGCTACTCATCGAAGGCGTTCCCATGGAAAAGAATACACTGACGCGGTTCCTCGACAGCGAGCGCTACTGCATCCATCCCCTTCCCAACTTTTTCTTTACCCGTGATGCCAGTTTTTCCGTCAACGACCGGGTGATGATCAGCAGGATGGCCAATGCGGTTCGCGACCGGGAAGCATTGATCATGGAAGAGATCTTCCGTTCTCATCCGTCCTTCAATGCCAATACCCTTGATCCGGTAACCGTATTCGACAACACCGGCAAGGGCACGGTGGAAGGCGGTGACGTGCTCGTCGCCCGTGAAGATGTGCTCGTCATGGGTACCGGAAACCGGACTTCCACCCAGGGCATCGACAGCATTATCCAGTACCTGAAAACCAAACCGGGCGTAAAACATATTCTCGTGCAGGAGTTGCCGTTGAAACCCGAATCTTTCATCCACCTGGATATGACTTTCACCTTTCTCGATCGCGACAAATGCATGATCTACGACCCCCTGATCCTGAAATCCAACAAGCATCTGACCATTCATATCACCATCGACGGTGACAAAGTCGCGCATATCCGCGAAGAAAAGAACCTCGTGCACTCACTGAAAGCCCTGGGCATGGACATGGAACCAGTTTACTGCGGAGGCAAAACCGACCTGTACATCATGGAGCGCGAACAATGGCAGAGCGGTGCCAATTTCTTTGCCCTGGCCCCCGGAAAAGTCATCGGTTACGAACGCAATGTCAGGACCATCGAAGCCATGAACAACCATGGTTTTGAAATTGTGCCGGCCAAAGACATCGCCGAGGGAAAAGTCTCGATCGATGCCTACGAAAAAATGGTCATCACCATCAAGGGGAACGAACTTTCCAGGGGCGGCGGCGGTGCCCGCTGTATGACGATGCCGCTTTCGCGGGAAGAATTCAGCTGGTAAAAATTCCCTGCTTGGGAAATAAATCTTGAGCGGCAATAAATTTGGAAACTTCCGGGAAAGATTTCCTGCAAAATATCAGCCTTTTTGTTAGGTGCTGATAATCTAAACTTTATTGAATAAGGGAACTGTTTCTTCCGGCTTTCTATCAGGCTTGTTATTTTTCATTTCTTGATCCTGAATGACCGGTCCGCGTTTCAGATTTCAAAGCACATTTTATTTTTCCCGCCGGCAAGAAAGTCTTATTTTTGGATAGGGAAAAATTTCCCTGAAAAGTGATGCTTTTATGACCAAAGAAGAAGCCAAAGCCAGAATAGATGCACTCTGTGACGAGTTGCAGGATCACAACTATGCTTACTACGTGCTGGCGCAACCCAAAATATCGGATTTTGAATTCGATCAGAAACTGAAAGAGCTGGAAAAACTCGAAGCCGATTTTCCTGAATTTTTGCGTCCTGACTCCCCCACCCACCGCGTGGGCGGGGAACCGACAAAGGATTTCAAAACCGTTACCCACCGGTTTCCGATGCTCTCTCTGGCCAACAGCTATTCGTTGGATGAGATCCGGGAATTTGATGCCCGGGTGCAGAAAGCCATCGGCAGGCCGGTAGAGTATGTTTGCGAATTGAAATATGACGGCCTTTCCATCAGTCTGAGTTACGACCAGGGGCTGCTGACCCGGGCCGTCACCCGCGGCGATGGCGTCCAGGGCGATGATGTCACTCAGAATGTCCGCACCATCAAAAGCATCCCCCTGCGATTGCGGGGAAATTATCCCCAGCACCTGGAAGTCCGCGGCGAGGTGTACATGCCCCATGCGGCCTTCGAAAGCCTGAATGCCGAACGGGAGGAAATCGGCGAAACACCTTTTGCCAATCCCAGAAACTCAGCCGCCGGCTCATTAAAGATGCAGGATCCCAAAGAAGTAGCCAAAAGGCAGCTGGA
>JBJKPL010000271.1:0-12358 GCA_046706345.1 Candidatus Sulfidibacterium sp. | reverse complement strand
GACAGGTGCATCCCGGAATTTCCGAAAAGAAGTGTTCTTGTGCCTTAGAAATGCCCGTCCATGGCAAGACGTGTTATAAAGCCACCTGTTATCATACCACCCGGTTGCTGACCCAGGAACTGGGATTGCCTACTTCGGCCTATTCGGTTGCTTTCCAGTCGCGGTTGTCCAAAAAATGGTTGCATCCCTTCACTGATGAAACCGTCATCAGCCTGGCGAAGAAAGGGGTGAAAAAGTTGCTGATCGTGTCCCCCGCCTTTGTGGCCGATTGTCTGGAAACGACCGTCGAGTTGGGGATTGATTATGCCAAACTGTATAAAAAATATGGCGGAGAAATTCTTATTCTCGTAGATAGCTTGAATGACAATGATTTATGGGTTCGGGCCGTGGCAGAGCTGGTACAGTAAGCCATCAGTCCAAAAATCGGTGTGCCCAGCGTGGATCGGGCACCGGACAGGCAGCATATTTTCCAAATATGCGGTAACGGGTTCGTGCGATGAATCGATACATTCCATCCCGCAACGGTTTGGGGATATGAATAAAAACAGAAAGGATTTTCCAGGGAAAATCCAAATCTTTTAGGATCAATAAAACTGCCGTGGATTCCAGAAAAAATGTTTCTCCGTGGATATATAATAACCCCTTTCGAAAATCCGCCGGAAGGCCGGCCTTTTTCAAATAGTTTCTTCCAGGTGCGGATTGGAGGGAAGCAAATCTGAATTCATCCTTTCGATCATGACGGATCACAAAACGGACGGAGAACTGGCAAAGTTTGCAAACACCGTCAAATAATATCACTTTTGGGCCAGATGGTTCCACTTTCACTTTGGCTTACCTTTTCTCTGGGTTTATCTGTTTTTCCGGGCGTCGATAAAGCTTTTTACAAAATAGATTATCGCCAGCAATCCGGTGATCATCACCTACACATTACGGACCAGCGAAGATACGTCGCTGCTTTCGATGGCTTCCACGAAGGGCTTAATCAGGCTAAGGAAAACCAACAGGGTGATCACCACGGCAATGTGGGCAATGATCTTATCCTCTCTTTTTACTCCGTTGTAAAGAAACAACAGAATAATGCCGGCTGCCACCGGAACCATGTTGGTGGAGGCCAGCGACTGTAAGGTCAAATAATCCCACAACCCAATGATTACCAGGGCGACAGAATTAATTAAAGTGGCTGAATGTGCTTTCATAAAAAACGCTTTTGTTGCTATGGAAGAAATACAAGGACTGTTTGAAAATGCCAGCAGGCATCCATTTTCGGTTTTCCGTTTTTCCGAGGCTTTAGGTTTACTTCATCAAAGGTAAGTATAAAATTTTCAGGATGGGAATGTCTGTGAAGATAAAAAAACCGGCAGGAGATGCTCCTGCCGGAAGTAAATCTATTTTGTATATTTTATTGTATTTGCAGGGTGAACGGTAATCGCGCCTGAACCCCCTTCATGGCTTCAAATGATTTGATCTGCCGGAAATAAGTATCCCAGCTTCCCAGGTGGCTGGCGATGATCCGGGCCTGGGCATCGCCGCTCAGCTCATCCATGAACTGCTGGAGGATCGCTTTTCTTTTGGGGAAGTTTATGATCCGGTAATTTTTTCCCAGCTTGGCTTGCTTGGCAGCATAGGCAATGGCATCCTGCAGACCGCCCATTTTGTCTACCAGGCCCAGTTTTAACGCTTCGGTGCCCGACCAGACGTGACCACGGGCAATGCTGTCGACATAAGTCTGTCGCAGGTGACGGGTGCGGGCCACCAGGCCGGTGAATTCCTCATAAATGCGGTCGATGCCTTCGTTGAGTTTTTTCTCCTGAAAGGGATTCAACGGAGACATGACATCCACAAAATCGGAGTTCTTATTGGTCATGACTTTGTCGAAAGTGATGCCCAGTTTGTTATCGAAGAACTTCTGGAAATCGGGGATGATGCCGAAAACGCCGATAGAACCGGTGATGGTATTGGGTTCGGCAAAAATGTACTGGCTGTTGGTGGAGATCCAGTAGCCTCCGGAAGCCGCATAATCACCCATGGAAACGATGAACGGTTTGGCTTTCTCTGCCAGTGCCACTTCACGGCGGATAATGTCTGCAGCCTGGGCGTCGCCGCCGGGAGAATTCACCCGCATTACAATGGCTTTCACATACCCGTCTTCACGTGCCTTGCGGATGGCGGCGGCCAATGTCGATGAGCCGATGCTGTAATCGCTGCCGATGCCCTGCGCAATATCTCCCTGGGCATAGATCACGGCGATGGCATTTCGGTTAAACTCTCTTTCCTTACCCGTCGGCTTGACGAAATTATATTTCCCGAAATTGATCAGGGAAAGGTCCCCATCCTTGCTTACGTGGGTGAGATGTTTCAGGGAATCCAATACCTGATCGCGGTACAGTACCCCGTCGATGAGATGATATTTTTTGGCTTTTTCTGCCGTGGAAAGTGTCAGATTATCGGCCAGGGAATTCAGCTCCTGAACAGAGATATGGCGGCTTTTTGACAACGCTTCCAGTAGGTTGTTCCAGAATGAACCCAGCAAGCCTTTCATCTGCTCGCGGTTGGCATCGCTCATTTTTTCAAGCAAAAGAGGCTCCACAGCGCTTTTGTATTTATTGTTGGGCCCCCGGATGATCTGGGCTTTGATGTCCAGTTTGTCCATCAGTTTTTTCAAAAACATCATCTGGGCGGATAATCCTTTCAGTAGGACCAACCCTTCGGGATTCAGGTAGATCTTATCTCCTGCACTGGCAAGATACAGTGCTTTCTGATCATAGTTATTGGCATAGCTGATGATGAATTTTCCTGATTTCTTGAAATCCAGCAACTTGTTCCGGATTTCTTCCGTAGTGGCCAGTCCGGCAGGAACGGTTTCCATATCCAGAAAAATACCGTCGATGTTTGGGTCCTTGGCGGCTTTGTCAATGTTCTCCAGGATGTCATTCAGTCCAAGGGTCTTCCTGGCTTTGAAAGTGGCATAGTCGAAATTTGCGAACGGGTTCTGGCTGCCGCGGTCCATGATGGGCATGTTCCAGTCGATTCGCAAAACGGTATTCGGTTTGATTTTTACACTTTCTTGTTGCGCCATGCTGACGATGGAAGTGATCATGATCACGAAAACAATCAAAATCAAAATAACAGTCAGCAATGTTCCTGCAAAAGAAGCCAGCATAAATTTGAAAAACTGTTTCATGGTGTCAGGTTTAGGATATAATTTTCATTACACAATATTAACAAATATGTGTTTAAAAAAAACACGGTAACCGGGTAAAAATTCGGGGATACAATAGCAATTTTAACTTATGAAAAAACGACTGGTAAAGCTTCGTTTCCCTGGTTTATTTCTGCGATTTTCGCTGCTTTTTGCTTTACTGGTAGCCGGAGGCGAAGGGATCTTTTCCGAAGAAAGCAATTCACGCGTTCCCATACTGAGACCAGTCGTGCATTCCGAACATTTTGGCCTCGGAACCCTGGGGCAAAACGGATATTGTGTTTTTGTTCCAACGATGTTCTATGGTGAGAATCCGGTTTTCATTCCAAGGCTCACGATACGCCGGGTGACGTTTCATGACCCGCGGATCATGGGAGCCGGAAAGACCAGTTTGCAAAGACTGGCGGAGTTTCTCGAACGCAACAACCGCGGGATTTCTGACGGCCGGGCGCGCGAGATCGCCCATATTTACATTCAGGAAGCCAACAAGGAGGGGGTGAATTACGATGTGGCTTTCAGTCAGATGTGCCTGGAAACGGGTTTTCTGAAATTCGGAGGTAACGTAAGGCCCGGACAAAATAATTTCTGTGGACTGGGGGTATCCACTACGGGTAGCCGCGGTTTATCTTTTCCTTCCATCCGGATCGGGATCCGCGCCCACATCCAGCATCTGAAAGCCTATGCCACCACTGCCCGCCTAAACGACCCCATAGTCGACCGGCGATTCCGTTTCGTAAAGCGGGGTTCCATTCGCACCATCGACCAACTGAGCGGTCGATGGGCTTCGGACCAACAGTACAGCCGGAAGATACATTCCCTGCTGGATCGCTTGTATCAGGACCAGGGAAAATAAGCTCGTTTTTTTGATTTCCATCCCGGGAGTTTGTTAATTATTTGCGCCGAAAAGGTCCCTCTGGCTTTGGGCTTTTTCCTAATTTTGCTACATGACCATAAAACACAAGGTTTATCTCTTGCTCGGCAGTAATATCCCGTCCCGGTCCGGTTTTCTGGATTCCGCCAGAAAACACATCGGAGAGGAGATTGGAGCTATTACAATCTGCTCTTCCATTTATGAATCAGAACCCTGGGGATTTGAGGCGGAGCAAATGTTTCTGAATCAGGTTGTGCAGGTAAGCACAACACTGAGCGTTTTGGACCTGTTGAAAAAAACACAGCAAATCGAAAGCCATCACGGTAGGAAACGTAAGTCTGCAGGATCCTATGCTTCCAGAACTTTGGATATTGATATTTTGTTTTTCGATGAGACCCAATATGATCTGCCCACATTGAAAGTGCCCCATGAACAGATTCAAAACCGGCGTTTTACTCTGGTTCCCCTGGTCGAAATTGCCCCTGAACTGAAACACCCGGTTTTCGGGAAAACCTGCCGTCAGTTGTTAGAGGAATGTAAGGATCAGGGAAAAGTATGGAAGTTCCAAAGCCAACAAATACATGAAGCATAATTTTATTGCCATAGAAGGAAAAATCGGAGCCGGGAAGACTTCCCTGGCTACAAAAATTGCGGAAGATTTTAATGCCCGGTTGATTTTGGAACAGTTCGAAGAGAACTCTTTCTTACCCAAATTTTACAAAGAGCCCGACAAATATGCCTTCCCCCTGGAAATGTCTTTTATGGCGTCAAGATACCAGCAGCTGAAAGACCAACTGGGAACCTATGATCTGTTCAAGACCTTCACCGTCAGTGATTATTTCATCGTTAAATCGTTGATATTTGCCAAGAAAACCCTGCCTGAGGATGAGTTCAAACTTTATACCAGCTTCTTTAACATCATTTTTCAGCAGCTTCCCAAGCCGGATCTGCTCGTGTATTTATATGTGGATACAGAACGGTTGCAGTCAAATATCAGGCATCGGGGGCGACCCTATGAGCAGGAAATTCAGGATGATTACCTAGCCCGGATCCAGGATGGATATCTTGAATTCATCCGGCAACAAAAGGACATGCGCATCCTGATTCTCGACACCAATGCCCTGGATTTTGTGAACCGGAGCGAAGATTACGAAAAAGTGCTGGAGCACCTGCACGAGGATTACCCCATTGGCGTTCACAGAATCACATTTTAAACAACTAACTTACGGTTCTATAATGTCGTTTTGGCCATCCGGTGGGAGCTCTTTAATTTCACCGTTTTTGCTGGGAATCAAAATATTGAGACCGAAACCAAACTGTGCGTATTTTGAGTTTTTCCACGATAACGTCAAAATATTGTCGGTGTAAAGGTAGAGTTGTATGGGTTTGAACTGAAACGACAAGGCCGTACCCACATTAAACGGATCGTTTTTGATATAAGTGTAATTCACCTTGAAGTTAAAATGTTTCCCCAGCGAATAGTCATAAGCCAGAGAAGCTGCCATATTGCTGTAGCCCGGGAAAAACTGGTCGGCGAAAAGGAAAGAAACGCGGCCCCCGTGTTGTTGCAGATTGTATTCGGCTCCGATAAAGATCCGGGTGGGCAGCTTGACCGAATATTTCTGGGAAAACTGCGATGCATTGAAGATCTTGCGTAAGGTGTCACCCAGATTCGAAAGCGCATTACTCGACTGAAAAACATTAGACAGGCTGGTGCTCACGTTGATGTTGTTGGCATCAGTCCGGTAGCTTTGGGTGTTGGAATGATAGGAAACAGATCCCAGATCCAGGACACTGGCTGAGACATTCAACTGGTCGTTAATTTTCACTGAGGCACCCAGATCGGCGGCAAATCCCATATTGCTGAAATCCGAAAGGTATTGTCCGGCGGTAATGTTGTTGTTTCCGTTATTCTGGAATCCGGCGGTATTCATCAGTAGGTGGGTTGTGGCATAAACGTCATAGCCCCCGTTCCCGTTGGCCTGGGTGGTAAAATTCATGCCGTCGTTTTGAGTTTGAATGTTTGAGAGACCCTGTAACAGATGGAGCCTGGCGCCGACGGTAATCCTGGGCGTCACCGGCAGGGACAACCCGACATGGTAATCCAACATGTGGGTTTCGTCTATGGCCGTATGGTTCAAATAAAGCGTCGTTCCGGCATTGGCGGATTCCTTGTTCCAGATCAGTTTAAACAAATCGTTGTCGGAATGTAGCGTAAAGGAAAGCCGCTGGCTGACACCCAACGTAAGAAAGCTACTTTTGACTTTGAAGCCGGCGAAGAGTAGGTCCTCGTTGACGAAAATTCCAGTAAACCCTATGCTGTTTCCAGCTTTGATGACTTTTGACATATCCAAATTATCTACCGTGCTACCAGGGTTCCGGGTAAAAAAATCATTGTAGGTGCCAACGCTGTTGATGAGTGATACTTCAAAATTGGAAATCACCGGGATCCCGATGAAAAGGGAAGCATCCGGTGTCAGGGCGGGATTCAGGCTTACGCTTTGCGGAATGCCTCTTAAACCGTACAAAATATAATTTTCCTGCGCATTCATAAAATGAGCAGACATCAGAAGAATCCCTGCTGCCAGCAGCGTCCTTCCCCATGATTTCTTTAAAATTGTTTTCATAGCTTTCCGTTTTTCTTGATTACAATCTGTTGCGATGTTATTATTCTTCGGAATATTGTCAAAGTCTCAATGAAAATAAACAAGAAACAAAAGACCCTTTTTTGTTTCTTTCTATGCATGAAAACAATGGATCAGAAGATTTGGACCTCAAGCAATTTCTGACGGATGCTTCCATGATAGCCCTTTAACTATAACAAACATAATGAAAAAAGAGATCAATTTCAAGTTTCCTGCCAAATTTGTTTCAACCGGCAAGTGGGGAAAGACCGGTAATCCGGTTTACTGAACAGAATCCTTTACCGGGGGGGGC
This sequence comes from Candidatus Sulfidibacterium sp., assembly GCA_046706345.1. Lineage (GTDB taxonomy): Bacteria > Bacteroidota > Bacteroidia > Bacteroidales > F082 > Sulfidibacterium. Next base: position 5,351 of record JBJKPL010000271.1, on the reverse strand, counting down.
ACATTCCATTGGAATTTCGGCAGGATGCCCGTGGTATCCGGAAGTTTATTGAGTTTCATATCCCTGACCTGAAGAAGGTTCCAATATTTGTTTTCGAAGCTGTTTTTCCCCTGTCCAGAGGGCAAAAATTGAAATCGGGTGGTGATCCCGTGATAGGGATTTTCGGGCAGACAACGGGTCATCTGACTTCCGTAATGATACAGGGCATTCAAAAAATAATAGGTGATATCATATCCCAGAAAGCCATATTTCTCCGGTACGGTTCCAAAGTTTTTAACAAATTCGCTATCCAGTGCCTGGACCCTGGGCGAGTGGTAATTCACGTAAAAGCTGGCTGGATAAGTGACATCAAGTTTGTCCATCTGATAATCATCAAGGTTCGAAATGGTTTCCCATGCCGGCACGCCGATCATTTTCACATTAAAAGTATCACACAGCACATTCAACCGGTTCATCACATCCATCACAAAAGCCTTGTTGGTCCCGTAAACGATCACCAGGTTTTGCCTCAGGACGGAAGCGTTATCCAGAAAGGGATGCAGGCTGTCCTGCAAATAATTGATTTGAACCAGCTGATTGGCGAAAGTGGTAGTGTCGTTCAGTCTGGAGGTTTTCAGTGAATCGGGCTGGATAAAATGGTTTTCGAGAAAATAGGGCCTCAACGTGTCGCTGGGGGTGGTAACCACCGGTTGCTGAGCCTGTTGTAACAGGGAGTCGAGGTGCTCTTTTTCCTGCGGCGGGGCCTGATTTCCGAACTGCTGGTTTTGCTTTATGGTTTCTATCTGGGCCTTCAGTTGGGCGGCCTGCTGGGATTGTTCCTGCACGCGTTCACGCTGGGTAACAGTGAGTCCCAGATCAACGAGCCGGGTATTGGCGAACTTCACAGAATCGGGCAGCACCTGTTGCACCGAATCCCGGAAGGAGTCCACAGTCTCCGTATCGGTGAAAGCATCCGGTCTCAGGATGAATACTTTGTCATGCGAATAATAATCCCGCACCAGTTTCTTGACCAAAGCGGGCTCAAAACGAAAACCGGGTTTCACCTTAATGACGCCTTCGCCATTCAGCACGGCCTCACGGAAAGTGAGCGGATTTACGATGGGAATGTGAAAATGACCCGCAAACAGGGATACTTCATCGAAACTCCTGCTGTAGAAAGGTCCGATGATCAGATTCATGGTCATGAGCTCGGGCCGTGACAATACTTTGGATGTCTTGGTCAGCGTCTGATCCACATCATAAACATAAAGCTGAACCTGCATTCCCTGAGCTTTCAGCTCTTGCGATGCCAGCAGAGCTCCCTGAAGGAACTGGACAAACCGAAACGGTTCAAAGTGTCTCTGCTGCTGGATCATAAACTGAAAATGGTCCAGGCTGTCGGTCTGATCGAGGTAAAGCGGTACCATGAGGGCCACTTTGAAAATGCTGTCATGCAGGGCCGGCTCACAACCGGTAGCGGTCTGAACCTGAGGAATTGCCTGCGCTGCAGCCATGGTAGGTTTGACCTTTTCTTTTGTCTGCGGCGACAACGGACTCACCGGAGGTTGTTGCTTGGCCGGGATTTTCACAAGCTCTCCGGGCAGCACAAAGCGTCGCGAAAAGGGATTGGCCTGTTTGATCTCCTCCATGCTGATGCCGTATAATTTGGCCACTTTTTTCAGCTTGATCTTATCGGCAGGAGAGTAAAAGACGTAACCCTTATTTATTTTTTTTTTTGGAATCAGGATCTTCTGACCTACTTTGATGGAAGTGGTGAGATTTTTATTCGCCTGATACAGGTCGTTCAGGCTGACTCCGTATTCCCTTGAAATGCTGTAAAGGGTTTCCTTCTTTTTAACGATATGTACAAGGAATTTGGTTTTCGTCCTGACCTGCGGCAGGGCTGGCGTGTTTTTAGGTTGGTTGCTGCCCTGCGACTGAAGGGCTTGTTTTACTTTTTGTAAATCGGCGGGACTGGCGTGATAACCCGGAACCTGGGCATTCACGGGCAGTTTCAGTTGCATCCCACGGGCCAGGCGCGTGAGTCCCGGATTTACGGCTTTTAATTCGGCTACGGAGATTTTATATTTCCGGGCAATGCTGTTGATGTTTTCACCCTGCATCACGACATGGCGGTAATTTTTGATGATCGGGATCTGCTGAGAGACCGGGGTTTGTTTTTGAACCGCCGGTTTGGAGGGGGTGGTCAGTTGCGGTGCCGGGCTGTCCTCCATGTCATTGATGGCATTTTCCACAGACTGATCGCTGGTTTCGGGATTGTTGGGGTTCAGTCCTCCCGTATAGGGCTTGCCGGCAGGTTCACCGGAAGCCTGGCCGTCCAAAATTTTAAAAGCATCCTCCACAGGGATCTTTACGAACTCCCCTTCCTTCAGAGGTCCTTTCAATCCCGGGTTGGCCAGCAGAATGTATTTTTCCGGGATCAGATAGATGGACGCGATGTGGGCGATGGTTTCTCCTTCAGAGGCCACATGATAGAAAAAATCGAAACTCGAATGCTTGATTTGCTTGGTGATTTCTGTTTCTTTGTTTACTGTCGGTATAAAAAGCTGTTGTCCGACCAGAATACCTGTCTTGGCTGCCGGGTTGTTGTAGTAAATCTCGTCAACACTTACATTGTATGCTTTCGCGATGGAATAAACGGTTTGGCCCTTTTGAACGGTATGAACATAAAATTGTTTTCCATCCCGGGTTTGAATGACTTTGCTGATGGGGATGTTGACGGTTTGGGCCTGAACGAGACTGGCGGTGAGGAGGAAGATCAGGATAAAAAGCTTTTTCATGTTCCTTTTTTCAGCTTGAGATAACCAAAGGTATAAATTACATACTGTTCAACGTTCGCGAAATTAAAGAAATTATGTCCGGGTGCAAAATTTTTTTAAACCGCTGCCGGCGGTCTCCGCAGGCTATTCCCACTCGATGGTGGCCGGGGGTTTGGAACTGATGTCGTACACCACACGATTCACACCTTTGATCTTGTTGATGATGTCGTTGGAAACCTTGGCCAGAAACTCATACGGAAGGTGCGACCAGTCTGCTGTCATGCCGTCGGTGGAACTTACCGCCCGAAGGGCCACCACATTTTCATAGGTGCGCTCGTCGCCCATAACCCCCACCGACTGCACCGGCAGCAACACTGCCAATGCCTGCCATACGGTGTCGTACAAACCATGCTCTCTGAGATTACTGATAAAAACGTCATCCACATCCTGCAAGATACGGACCCGCTCTGCGGTGATCTCTCCCAGGATCCGGATACCCAGCCCGGGGCCGGGAAAAGGATGCCTGTTTAGCAGCTGTTCAGGCATATCCAGCGATTTGCCGATCCTCCGGACTTCGTCTTTGAATAGCGTATTCAGTGGCTCCACCACCTTAAGTTTCATGAAGTCGGGCAGCCCGCCCACATTGTGATGAGATTTGATGGTCGCCGAAGGACCATTGACGGATACCGATTCGATCACATCAGGATAGATGGTGCCCTGGGCCAGCCATTTCACATCCTGAATACGATGCGCTTCCTGATCGAAAACTTCGATAAAGGTCTTGCCGATGGCTTTCCTTTTAAGTTCCGGATCAGAGACGCCTTCCAGGGCGTTGAGGAACTGGCCGGAGGCATCAACCCCTTTTACATTCAGGCCCATGTCCTGATAAGAATGCAAAACATTCGCAAATTCGTTTTTCCGAAGCAGCCCATTATCTACAAAGATACAATACAGGTTTTTTCCGATGGCCCGGTTCAGCAATACCGCCGCCACCGAAGAATCCACACCGCCGGACAGGCCAAGAACCACTTTGTCGTTCCCCAGTTTTTCCTTTAGGGAAGCCACGGTGGTTTCGATGAACGAAGCCGGCGTCCAGGTCTGATGGCAACCACAGATGTCCACCACAAAATTCTTCAACAGTTGGGGCCCTTCGGTGGAATGGAAAACTTCAGGATGGAACTGAATTCCATAGGTAGAAGTTCCCTTTTCCTGGAAACCGGCCACTTTCACACTGGAGGTGCTGGCAATGATCTCGAAATTTTCAGGTAATTCCAAAATGGTATCCCCATGCGACATCCACACCTGACTTCCGTCCGACAATCCTTCCATCAGGGTGCAGCTTCGGTCGAGATAGTTCAGGTTGGCACGGCCATACTCCCGAATTTTGGAGGGCATTACCTCACCTCCGTCATGCTGAGCCAGAAACTGGGCACCATAACAAACCCCTAACAGCGGATACTGGCCTCGGATGCCTGAAAGATCAGGAACCGGGCTTTTTTCATCACGAACGGAATAAGGACTTCCTGAAAGGATCACGCCCTTAATCTCATCAGTTAGTGCGGGGATCTTGTGAAAAGGATAGATTTCACAATAAACATTTAACTCCCTGACCCTTCGTGCAATGAGCTGGGTGTACTGGGAGCCGAAATCGAGTATAATAATGGTTTCCTGCATGAGCGCAAAGATAATCAGTTTCACCAAAGTGCAGGTGTGAAATTGAAATTCCCTCTGGGAAAAATGATTTTTAACCTTTTGCAGGAAACGCTTTTACCCGGGATCTCCGGTGGCCTGTCTCTTTTGTCGCCAATTCATTTTGAAATACCCCGTATCTTTGTCAATAAATTCAGGTATTATGGAGCGTGTTTTTTATAAATGGGGTGCTGTTACGTTTTCCCGAAATGAGGTGCCGGGAAGCCACGAAGTTCGGGTTGAAAACAAGGATCAGCTGCATAGATTTATCGATACCTGGCTAAAACAGGGGGGAAGAGAAGATATTGTTCTTTCCGGCTATGATGAGGCACGGTTGAAAACAGATTTCCAGGCATTTTTTTATTTTCTGGAAGCCGCCGGTGGGGTGGTTTTTAATAAAAAGGATCAGGTTCTGTTCATTTACCGCGCGGGGATTTGGGATCTGCCGAAAGGCAAACTGGATAAAAATGAAGAAATTGCCCATTGTGCGTTGCGGGAAGTTGAAGAAGAGACGGGCGTCGGGCAGCTCCGGATCACCGAAAATTTGAAAGCCAGTTTTCACATCTATTGGCATAAAGATCAGTGGTATCTGAAAAAGACCCACTGGTTTTTTATGGAGACCGATTCGGATCAGGCACTGGTCCCGCAGTTGGAGGAAGAAATCACCGAAGCCCGTTGGATGGATCTGAAGGAATGCCGCGATGCCCTGGACAAAACTTTCCGCTCGTTGCGCGACAGCATCGGTCGTGAAATTTGTGATCATTTTAAAAAGCTTCATCTTAAAAGCTAAACACTTTCCTATTGGGTGGTTTCAATTTAAAAGCTTTCTTACTTTTGTTTTATAATTCATAGCAGGATGAAAAAGATCGCCATTTTTCCGGGTTCCTTCGATCCCATCACCAA
>JBJKPL010000270.1:0-4380 GCA_046706345.1 Candidatus Sulfidibacterium sp. | reverse complement strand
ATTGAACAGGTACCCGACCAGGGCCGTGAATCCCATGGCGACGGTGCCCCAGAATGTGATCCTGACGATGGCCTTTGATACGTTGGATCCGCCAGTTTTGGCCGCCAATCCGCCTAAAATGATGAGGAAGAAAATGGCAGCAGCATAGATCACATATTCCAGATTTTTCAAAGGCAGAAACAAGGTGATGAGCAGGGGCAGGAGTCCTCCTACCGTGAAGGAAGCCCCGGAGGCCAGCGCCGCCTGAATGGGTTTGGCCTGGTTTATTTCGTTGATCCCCAATTCATCTCTGACATGGGCTGCCAGAGCGTCTTTTTCAGTTAATTCCCTGGCCACCAGCAGGGCCGTTTCTTTTTTTAATCCCCGTTGTTCATAGATATCCGAAAGCCGTTGCAATTCGATCTCCGGCATTTCGATCAGTTCCTGGCGTTCTCTTTCAATATCGGCTTTCTCCACATCGGTTTGGGAGCTGACCGATACATATTCGCCGGCGGCCATCGACAGTGCGCCTGCCGCGAGACCGGCCATCGCCGCCAGTACAATGGATTCGCGGGTCGTGCTGGCTGCGGCCACGCCAATGGCAATACTGGCGGTGGATAAGATCCCGTCGTTGGCTCCGAGCACGGCGGCTCTCAACCAGTTACTCCGGGTGATATAATGAGGGTCCAAATAGGTACTGAGGTGATCTGTATTTTCTTTCATGAGATCTATTTTTGATTGATTTTCATTTTTTGACATGGCCCGTTCCTGATCATTGTTTGCGCTGGTTTTAAATTCCGGCCACCAAAAAATATTCTCCGCTGGCAGGCAAAAGATGATCGGTCCGGCCCTTGAAATACCATTCTGTCATGTCCTGGGTTGATACTGTTTGGATATTTTTTAAACCCATTTCTCTGGCGAGGCCTTCCACCTCCTGCACCGGAAAGAAGCTGACAAAAGGCGTACCGGAAGCTTCGGCGCCCCGGTTGGCGATTTCCTGCATCGGCCGGTCTTCTTGGTCAAGCAACCCGATCGGCAGGTAAAACGCGATAGCGACGGTAGAACCCGGAGCGAGCCGTGTCAGGTTAGACAATGTTTCCAGAATGGCTTCTTTGGTGAGATAGAGTGTCACCCCGGTACAGGAAACAAAGGTTCTCTGATTGAGATCAAAATCTTTCTTTAAAAGCTCCTGCCACCAGGAGGATGTTTCGAAATCAACGGGCACAAAATGAAGCGTATCAGGAATTTCGTACCCGTTTTCGCGGAGTTTTGCTTCTTTCCAGGTCAACGTATCGGGCTGATCGATTTCGAAAATGTCAATATGGGAACTGATGTCAGGATTCCTTTGGGCAAAGGTGTCCTGTCCCGCGCCGAGCAAGACATATTGCGTGGCTCCTTTTTCGGTTTGCGCTTTGGCCAGGTCTTCAATAAAACGGGCACGGGCTACAATGGAAGCCCGGAGCCGGCGGGTGTATTTCATATCAGGACGTTCCTGCCAGTCTTTTTCAGGTTGTATCAGCCGGAAGCCAATCTCATCTTCCAGGATGTGAGGCTTTTCGTCGATCTGAACGTGTAAGGCCCGCCATAAGGCGGTTCGCAGGGCTGTATTGTCGGGTTCTGCTGTCTTTTTGTGTTTTTGCATGATCGGATGTGCCGTTAGTGTCGACCGGTTACCCGGGATAGCAAACTTCTATTCCTCTGATTTAGCTTCCTGCCGTTCCGTCTTTTTCTCGTGCCGCTGCTGACGGCTGTTGAAGCCCAGGGTAGAGGTGATGCCGCTGAAGCTGCATTTCCATAAATAATTGATGAACGACTTGCGCGGATCCCTTTCAAAATACACGATGCCTTTCCGTGGAGGCTTCAGGAATTTCGGGTTGTTGGTGCGGATCATCAGGTTGTTAAGCATGAAGTTCACGAACGGACTGCCCATGCCTTTGCTGGTTCGGGCTTTTTTCCGGTTGTATAGCCGGAGTTTCAGATTTTTGTAAAGGAACAGGATGTTGCCTTTGGCAAATTTGTCGTTGCCGCTGACATATTGCACGTCGGCGTGGCCGGTGCCGGTAACGATGCTGATGCCGATGACGTTTCTTGCCAGGGAATTGAACTGGCTCAGGTCGGTGTTGGTTGTTTGGGCCGAAAACCAGAAACGGTGGTCGGGCGAGAAATAGGGCATCACCAGCACGAAGTTCAGTCCTGTGGTCCGCATCATCTCGCCGGTGCCATGCACTCTCAGCACCGCGGCTGAATCCATCCGTGCATAATCGTTCGTGACATTGAGAAAAGAGACATTAAAGTTGTTGATGAAGAAAATTCCCGGATTGCTCGCCTTGACCTGGTATTCATAATACGATACCAGGGCATTTCGGATCCGCATCGTATCGGCCCGGAATTTATAGGGGAACCGGCGAAGCATTTCCAGCGGCATGGGCCGCACGGAATCGCTGAGCGGATAATGCTTGTCGCGCTCAAACAACACATTAAAGTTGTTCAGACTGACGTCCCCCACATGAAAAACCTTCTGGTTCACCAGGGTGGAAAAATCGAAGTTGTTGAAGTCGACACTTTGTCCGTAAGCCGTCACGCGGTCGGTTTGAGTTTTGGCTTTTTCGAAGAAACGGGCTCTTTGATACCTGGGGGTCACGGTAATGGAGTCGAAACTGATCCTGCGCTGCGGGAGGCTCACCCGGATATCCCCGGATGCGGAACGTATACATGCTGTCGCCGCTGAGGAACGCTTTTCCGTGGGTATCCAGCCGTAAATCGTTAAATACATAATTGGGATGCTCGCTGCTCAATGTCGAGTCGAGTTCGATGTTGTGAATGGCCAGGCCCACATCAAAGATGTTGATCAGTTTTTTCCGGTTGTCGTAAAAGAATTTAAAGTTCAGTTTGTTAAAACGGGTGGAGTCGATATGGATGCGGTTGATGAGCCCGGAATTTTTTCCGAGCATGGAAAAGATCAGCCCGGTACCGGCCGGTTTTTTCTCTGCCGGGCCTCCATGGACCACGTCCATCCATACTTCCGGGGTGGTCCAGCGTGCAATTTCCAGGGCATGGAAGTCTTTCCCCGCCAGGTGCAGACCGGTGAATTTCATGTGCAGCAACCGGAATCTGGCATAATCCTTTCCCTCTGCCTCCAGGGCTTCCTGCGGCGGGAGGTTACTGCCGGAAATGGAGTCGATAAACAAGCGATTGTATCTCGATTGCAAGGCAATGCCGTCGGCGGTGACCCGGATGTTGTTCAGCGTGTCCGAAAGGCGGAGCTGTTGCAGGGAGATGTCCCATTTCTTCAGGAAGTCTTTTTCCAGCAGGCTGTCTTCCGGCATTGTACGAAGCATGGGCCTGTAAAGCAGATCCAGACGCTTTCCGCTGATCTTCAAATCGGTGGTTTTCATCTTTCTTTCGATGATGAAACCCGCATGGATCAGCTGCAGACTGTCGTAAAGGATGGAGGATTCTTTCAACTCCTGTTTCAGAGGGAGTTTCTCCTGTGCTTTGGGCGGGAGGGAGAAAAACAAGGTGGCATCATGCAGCGCGATATTACCGAATACCAGACTGTCGCTGCGGAAAAACCGGTGATAATCCAGGGCGGTGAGCCGTGTTTGCGGCGCCTGGATGCGGAACCGCAAGCCGGCAGCGACGCCGCCCGAGAGATCCAGTCCCGAAATGTTCATCGACTGTCCGGTGTTGTTCATGGCCGCACTGTCCATCCGGCCTGAAATACCTTGATTGCGGAAAAAAGTCTGGCGCAGGACCACTTTCCAGTCGGCCGGGGCCGAGATCACTTTATTGGGATCGTATCCCGCCCTGAAATGATCCATCGCCAGGTCAATTCCCGTCTTCAGGTCCAGGCTGTCCTTTTTATGGACCAGGGTAAGATCGAGGTGGCCCTTATTTATCTGGACCGTGGCGAAATCAATTTTAAAGGGGAGGGCGGAAAGGGTTTGTTTCCCAAAGGGAAGCGAATCTTTGTCGCGGAGCGGATCCTGCTGCCGCAGGATGAGTTGCGGGTTGAAAAACTCCGCCGTTGACCCCGAGAGCCTGTGATGGAAAATCAGGGAATTCAGCTTCAGATCGGAGAAAACTGTCCTCGGGATGGTAATCTCCCGGTGGTTCTTACGTTTTTTTTGATCCAGGGCCAGTTGACTTACCGTCAGGTTGCGGCCCTGCCAAGCCAGCGTTCCGAAATGCATCTTCAGGGCATGCCTTGGCTCCGTCAGCAATCCCTTCCCTGTAGTTACCGACAGGCTGTCGTATGTAAGGGCAAAGGTGCCGCTGTCGTGACGCCGGTCCAGATTATCTGCGTAAAGGTTGAGCCCGGAAAGGCTGAAGGTTTCTTTTTTGCTGCCTGCATAAAGGAGTGTTCCTTCATTTATTTAGAAGCGACTGAAACAGATTTAA
>JBJKPL010000269.1:0-6713 GCA_046706345.1 Candidatus Sulfidibacterium sp. | reverse complement strand
GCAGATGACCGGCAGACTCCAGTGCCGCAACGGCGGATAGGATCCCCAGATAAAACAGGATGGTGGGAATATCCACTCTTTTCAGGATTCCGACCACCCCATATTTCCGGTGGTGTTCGATGGGCGCTTTTTTGTGAACAAACTCGGTAGTGATCCAGATAATGCTTAAGCTGAGCAACATGCCCATATAGGGCGGAAGCCCCGTGAGCTCTTTAAAAATGGGTACGAAAATCAACCCGCCGATGCCCAGGATCAGCAGCAACAATCGGACATGGTTTCCGTGGGTGTCGCCGTTGTCGCTCATTTTCGGTTTTTCCACATGGCCTTTCACATAAAATGATACCAAAATCAGGGGTACCACCAGGCTGACCACACTGGGCAAAAAGACCATCCCCATGATATCCACGGCAGTGATCTGGCCGCCAATCCACAACATAATGGTCGTCACATCGCCAATGGGCGTAAAAGCGCCTCCGGCATTGGCAGCGATCACGATAATACTGGCAAAGAACCACCGGGTTTTCTTGTCGCTGATAAGTTTTCGCAGCAATGCGATCATCACGATGGTCGTTGTCATATTGTCGAGTACCCCGGAGAGGAAAAAGGTAATACCACCCAGGATCCACAACAGTTTGATCTTATTGGTGGTTTTGATCCGGTCGGTGATGACGCGAAACCCCTCATGCTGATCCACTGTTTCTACAATGGTCATGGCACCCAGCAGGAAAAATAAAATTTCCGAAAGGTTCCCCAGGTGAGAGATAATTTCATGATCGGTAATAAAATACCGCATCTGGCCTACCAATCCGACGGCCGGATATTCGCTTCTAAACCGGGCAAGTTCCGAACTCTTTAAAAAGCTATGCCACGAAGGACTGAAACCCAGGTTCAGTACGCTGGGCACGCCAAAAATATAAATCACCCAAATCAAAACCCCCAGCAACAAGGCGGTGGCCGCTTTATCAACTTTCAGAGGGCCTTCCATGGCAATCGCAATATATCCGAGGATAAAAACGACGAGCATCAAAACAAGAACAAACATGGTTTTGGTATTACTTCTAAATTAATAAAGGCGCAAATTTATAATAACCCACAAACGTTTGCTTGTTATGATCCTGAAATTTGGGGGATTCAGTTGTATTTAGAAAATTTCTAAACTACCTAATTAAAGGACTGTCTTTCTGAATTTTACCTATTGTACAATTCATGAATTCCGTTCAAATAATGATCTAAACCGATTGATGTCGAACGACTTACATGTGAAATAATAACAATTCCTGAAGCCAGTAAATAAGGATGCCTCCGAAGTATCCGATGAGGGCCAGCCAGCTGATCTTTTTCATGTACCAGATAAAGTCGATCTTTTCGAGCCCCATGGCGGCTACGCCGGCTGCCGAGCCGATGATCAGGATGCTGCCACCGGTACCGGCGGCATAAGCCAGCAGTTCCCAAAAGGCGCCGTCCTGCACAAAATGATGCATAAACTCCGGTTGGGCCGAAACCTGGGCCATGGCATGGGTCAGCACGGGATACATCCCCATGGCCCCGGCGGTCAGGGGAACATTGTCGACGATAGAAGACAAGAGTCCGATGGCCGTATTGATGCCGTAAATATTGTGCATATGCTTATCCAGATAGGTGGAAAGGAGATGCAAATGGCCTGCGGATTCCAGGGCCGCAACGGCGGAAAGGATTCCCAGAAAAAAGAAGATTGTCGGCACATCCACGCTGCGGAGCACGCCAATAATGGTCAGTTTTCGGCGATCCTCATGGCTTTTATTTTTATGCAGGAGTTCGGTGGTAACCCAGAGCAGGCCCAGGCCAAACAACATCCCCATATAAGGAGGCAGGTGGGTGATGGTTTTAAAAACCGGAACAAAAAGCAGGACGCCGATACCCATGAACAGCATCAGCCGCTGTTCGCCGGAAGTGGTTTTGTTGATCAGATCGGTTTTGCCCTCTTTCGGCCTCCTGACAGTTCCTTTCATGAAAAGCGACACCACCAGCAACGGGAAGATCATATTGAACAAACTGGGAATGAATACCATGGCCATAATGTTGGCCGCAGTGACCTGCTTTCCGATCCAAAGCATGATGGTCGTCACATCGCCGATGGGCGACCAGGCACCACCGGCATTGGCCGCAATGACGATCATGCTGGCAAAAAACCATCGCGACTTCTTGTCATCAATGAGTTTGCGGAGCAAGGCAACCATCACGATGGTTGTGGTTAAATTGTCGAGCAAAGCCGACATGAAAAAAGTAAGGAAGCTTAGGATCCACAGGAGTTTTACCTTATTGTTGGTATGGATCTTATCCGTGATGATCTTGAATCCCTGATGCTGGTCGATCGTTTCTACGATGGTCATGGCCCCGAGCAGGAAAAACAAGATCTCTGAAATATTCCCAAGATGCTCAATAATCTGATTGTCTATGACAAAATACCGCATCTGTTCCAGCAAACCGGCTTCAGGATGGTTGACTTTGAAGGAAGCTAATACCGAACTAGTTTTAAATTGTGCCCAGGCTTCACTGAATCCCAGATTAAGGATCCCCGAAATATCGAAAATAAATATGGTCCACACCAAAACGCCCAGCAAAAGCGAAGATGCCGCTTTGTCAACTTTCAAGGGGTGCTCGAGGGCTATGGCCGTGTAGCCAAGGATAAACACCACCACCATCAGTAAGAAACCTGTCATATTCTGTAAAAAGGAATTAGGATAAAGAGCAAAAATAACGAAATCTCCGGAAAAGGACCCATTTTCGAAAAATCGGATCCCAAAACGCATCCCTTTTCAGGGAATCGTTATTGCCTGCAATTTCTGGAGCCGTCCCATAATAAAAACCCGGCTTTTCAGTTTAACTAACAGGCCCGTGTTTAAAACAAACCCGGGCTGAAATCGGGGACATCCTGAATCCTTATAATTTTACGTCAACAACTTTATAAACTTATGATACCGAATATGATTCTTCAGATTAACGAGGCTGTTCAAAGCCTTCCCATCGGACAGGGTGCCCATGAAATCAGCCTGCCGATCATGAATTTACTCGTCAAAGGGGGCTGGATCATGGCGGTCCTGGGTTTGCTTTCGGTGATTGCCGTTTACATTTTTATCGAGCGGTACCTCGTGATCAGCAAAGCCTCGAAAGAAGACAAGAATTTCATGAACAACATCCGCAATTTCATCCTCGACGGGAAGCTGAGTTCTGCCAAAGACCTGTGTGCCACCAGCAACTCTCCCATCGGGCGCATGATCGAAAAGGGGATCTCTCGGCTCGGGAAACCCCTCAACGACATCAACGCCGCCATTGAAAATGTGGGACGCTTGGAAGTTTCTAAGCTGGAAAAAAATCTGGCAGGGCTTGCCACCATCGCGGGAGCTGCACCGATGCTCGGTTTTCTCGGCACCGTGATCGGCATGGTACGGGCTTTTTATGACATGTCCATGGCGGGCAACAACATCAATATTGAATTACTTTCCAAAGGCAACTACCAGGCCATGATCACCACCGTGGGCGGGCTGATCGTGGGGATCACCGCTTACATTCTTTACAATCTGCTGGTGGCCCGTGTTCAGAATGTTGTCAATCTGCTGGAGATCCGGACCTCGGAATTTATGGATCTGCTTCATGAACCGGTGAAATAAATGCCTTCACTGTCTCCCGTCACAACTTAAACTGCAAAAGAAATGGCAATTCAAACCAGAAATAAGATCAGCTCCAGTTTCAGCATGGCCTCCATGTCTGACCTGGTGTTTCTGTTGCTGATATTTTTTATGCTGACTTCGACCCTGGTGGCGCCCAATGCCATCAAGCTGCTGTTGCCCAGCAGCCACAGCAAGACCATGGCCAAGCAAACGCTGACCGTTTATATCAACAAAGAGGGCAATTATTTTGTGGAGACCACCCAGGTCAGCCCGGCGACGTTGCAGCAGGCCATCAACAGCAAGATCCATCAGGATACCGAAGCCACCATCGTGGTCCGGGCAGACAAAACCGTTCCCGTTCAGGATCTGGTTAATGTCATCGATGCGGTGAACCAGATCAATCAAAAGAACAACACCAAACACAAGATCATTCTGGCCACGCGGCCCGTTGGCGGAGAATAAAACCTAGGCATGATGAAAATTGATGGCAACAAACGGAATGCATTGATCGGGACGATCCTTTTTCATGCCCTTCTCGTCCTGGCCCTGTTGTTTCTTGCTCTTCGGACGCCGCTACCGCTGCCGGGAGAACAAGGGGTGGAAGTTAGCATCGGAACCGAAAGTCCCGGAAACGGCAATCAAGTGAATGCGGCGGTTCCCTCCCAACCCAAACCGGAAGAGGTAAAACAGAAAAAAGCCGCCGTCACTCCCGTGCCCAAAGCACCGCCTCAGAAGGACCTGACCCAGGATGTGGAAAAAGCCCCTGCCCTGCCGGAAAAGAAACCTGTAAAAAAGGAGCCGAAGCCGGTCCGGAAAAAAGCCGTCCCCAAAAAAGTCAAAAAAACACCGCCCGACACGGAAGCCAAAACCACAAAAAAAGCGGAACCCGTGAAAAAGCCCGAACCGGTGGTCAACCAGAAAGCGTTGTTTAAACTCTCGAAAGACCAAACCAACCAGGGCAAAGGAGTGCAGGAGGGCAACAATGAAATGGGCAGTCCCCATGGGCTTCAGGAAAGTACGAAATATACCGGCCAGGGAGGCAAGGGCAACGGGATCTCATACAGCCTTGGTGGCCGGGGAGCCAAATACATCGACAAGCCTTCGCCAAAATTCAGTGAACAGGGCAGTGTGGTAGTTCAGATATGGGTCAATCCTGCGGGAAAAGTCATCCGGGCCCAGGTGTCGGCAAAAGGAACCACGGTGGTGAACCAGGAGTTACGGAATATTGCGCTTCAAAGCGCTTATAACTCCACTTTCGTGGGAGATCCTACCGCACCGGCGCAGCAGATCGGGACGATCACCTACACTTTCATTCTGAAGTGACAGCCGGTGCGGCGTTGCATCGAAGATTACACCCAGCAATAATGAGAGCCGGGAGCAGGCTCCCGTAAGTGAAAGATTTTAATTTTGCGTCATGAATTACAACGAGACCTTACAATGGCTTTTCCAGCAGTTACCCATGTTTCAGCGCGTGGGACAGGCTGCCTACAAAGCCGACCTTTCCAACACAGTGGCCCTGCTGAAAGCGCTGAAAAATCCCCAGGATGATTTCCGGGTGATCCATGTGGCCGGCACCAACGGAAAAGGCAGTGTCTCGCACATGATCGCTTCCATTCTGCAAGAAGCAGGATACAAAACCGGACTTTATACCTCACCGCATCTGAAGGATTTCAGAGAGCGGATCCGGATCAACGGAGCCATGATCCCCGAAGAACAGGTCGTGGCATTTGTCAACCGGCATCAGACATGGCTCGAAGCGCATAAAATTTCTTTTTTCGAAATGACTGTTGGCATGGCCTACGAATATTTCCAAAAAGAACAGGTCGATTTTGCCGTGCTGGAAACTGGCATGGGCGGCAGGTTGGATTCCACCAACGTATCGAATCCCGTCTTGTCGGTAATTACTAACATCGGTTACGATCACATGGCTTTTCTGGGGAACACCTTGGAGAAGATCGCTTTTGAAAAAGCCGGGATCATCAAAGAAGGCATTCCCGTGGTCATTGGAAGAAAACAACCCGAAACCCGGCCCGTTTTTGAAAAGACGGCCGCCGAAAAAAACGCTCCGCTGTCTTTCGCTGAAGATCATTTTGAATTGAAATCGGTACATACGGCGCACCGGGAAGAAAAGCACTATGACATATGGCGCGACAATGTTCTTTTTCTGGAAGACCTGAACAGTCCGTTGCTGGGCGAATATCAAATGGAAAATATCGCCACCGTTTTTCAGTGTTTCCGGGTACTGAACGAGACCGGCATCATTGCCATAGACAAAGACACGCTGGCCGAAGGGCTGGTCAGCACCCTGGCCAATACTGGGTTGAAAGGTCGCTGGACGGTTCTCAGCACCAACCCGATGACCATTGCCGACACCGGTCACAATATCGACGGGATCCGGGCAGTGGTGCAGCAACTCATGACCCTGGATTATGAACATCTTCATTTTGTGTTCGGGATGGTTTCTGACAAAGACCGCAGCCCGATCCTGAGACTGTTGCCGAAAAATGCCACTTATTATTTCTGTAAGCCCGAAATACCCCGGGGCCTGGATGCGGAAACGCTGAAAGAGGAGGCTGCCGAATTCAAGCTCAAAGGGCAAAGCTATAGTTCGGTTTCCCATGCCTATTCGTCGGCGGTGAACAACGCGGGTCCGCACGACCTGGTGTTCGTGGGGGGCAGCACTTTTGTGGTGGCAGAGATCATTTGAATCCCGTTCCTTTCAAAAATTCCCGGCATCTGGCCGGCGACTTCGGGGATTGGTATGATCGCCCTTCATTTCCCTATCTAAGTGAAATAGCTATAAATAAGGCTCAGGGCCTCAATTTTAGGGGTTTTTAACGGTCTTCATGCCACTGAATTGTTAAATTTGCAATCGTTTTAAATTTAACCTTTTAAAATATTTACCTCATGAGCATCAAACATAAACCCGGTGAAATTCTTGAAAAACTGGTCATTAAAGACATTAACCCGGGGGTCTGCACCGGCACCCGGTGGGTCGAAACCCGGGGAGACCTGAACACTTCATTTTCCCCCATCGACGGAAAAGAAATTGCCAAAGTGAAAACC
>JBJKPL010000268.1:0-8577 GCA_046706345.1 Candidatus Sulfidibacterium sp. | reverse complement strand
TAGGAAATTCGTTTCCAAAATACAAAATCAGAACATTGCGTTGGAAGCAATGAGATCAGACCGGGAAAGTCGGGGTACTGACCATGTTGGGATTTTTCATGGATTTTCTGCAGTTCTGAATGGCTGCAACGGGGTCTTCCGGGTATATGAAATTCCGGACCCCATCATTTTGAGGATTATTGAATAAGTTAAGCAGAATACAATGACATTAAATAAATATAGTATTGGGATTGGAGATCGTTTTGCGCAGGAAGGAGTCGCTCAGCTGAAAGCCATAATGAAAGCGCAGCAGGAAGGGTTGGAGATATCTCCCGTATGGAATAAATCAAACCGGGAGCATCTGATTGTTCAATCACTTCCTTCCGAGGTGCGGAAGGAAGCGGACCTTGCAGTAGAAACCCTGGGCTTTTCCGGGAAATATTTTGTGGATGCCGACCATATCAACCTGGATACAGTGACTCCCTTTGTAGAATCAGCCAATTTTTTTACTCTGGATGTGGCTTCCTTTATCGGGAAAAGCCTTGATCCTGAGAAAATCGACGCCTTTGTCCGTTCCTGCCGAAAATACATCGGCACAGTCAACATTCCTGGCATTAACGAGCCCTTTGTGATTACAGAAGATCTCGTGGCGGAGATTGCCGGAAACTTTCTGGCCTCCATGCGGCAAGCTTCCCAGATCTATAAATTCCTGAAATGCCTGAAAGGGAAAGGAAACTTCATTACGGAAGTCTCGATGGATGAAGTCGGGAAACCACAGACTCCCATCGAGCTTTTCTTCATCTTGAAAATGCTGGCCGATACGGAAACCCCGATCCAGACCATTGCCCCAAAATTCACCGGAAGGTTCAATAAAGGAGTGGATTACCAGGGTGACCTGGAGCAGTTTGCCCGCGAATTTGAGGAGGATATCCTGGTGTTGGATTTTGCCATCCGGGAATTCGGACTTCCCGAAGAGTTAAAGCTCAGCATTCATTCCGGCAGCGATAAGTTCTCGATCTATCCCATCATGGGGGAGATCATCCGGAAATATGATAAAGGACTGCACCTGAAAACCGCCGGTACTACCTGGCTCGAGGAAGTGGTTGGGCTGGCTTCCGCCGGTGGCAGTGCCCTGGAGGTTGTCAAAAAGATCTACGCAGAGGGTTACAGACAAAGAGAAAAACTTTCGGCTCCGTATTCAGATGTCATTGATATCGACCCGGCCTGCTTGCCTTCGGAAAAAGAGGTGAGTGGCTGGGACAGCGGGAAATTTGTCAATACACTGCGCCATATCCAGGAAAACCCGGATTACAACCCCCACTTCCGGCAGCTGATCCACATCAGCTATAAAGTGGCTGCCGAAATGGGCGCTTCGTTTGTAGATCTGCTGCAACAGCATTCGGAAATTATTGGGGCCTGCGTGGAGGAAAATATTTACGAACGCCACATTAAAAGACTGTTTGCTGAAAAATATCAGCCGCTGGATCAGAACCGGTTCCAAACCCTTCACGGAAGGAAGTAAACCGCTCCCTGTCTGTGTACTATTGACTTCAGCCTTTTCCAGGAACTATTTTTTCACCTTCAAAGGAGCCACTTCAAGAATGACTTGTCCTGGCACCAAAATCTGAGGGCCCTCTAAAAATCAGAAATTGAATTTTAGAAGGCCCCGGATCAGGATAATTATGAGAAAATTTACCACTGCTCTTTCTTTGCCATGCAAAGGCTCAATGTTGGAATATCCAGACCATCATTAATCATATCCAGGTTTGTTGATTGAATTTTGGTACAAGTTAAATTCGATTTTTGACTGTAATTCCGAACATTTTCCTTAAGTTTGTTCCGGAAGAAAATATCAAACGATATAGAAAAGCAAGGGGACAGTCTAAAAAGCGTACCAGAATTTAAGGCTGCCCCCTAATCCATCAATAAGTGAAATTTAATGGTTCTTTTTAACGTATCGTATTTTTAATCCGTTCCCAACAATTTAATGAAGCATTAAAACAGGATAGGTTACGCACTCTCTCAATGAATAAGCCACTTAAAGGAATAAGAACTTAATATACAGAGATTGTACCCCTTCCTCTTGTTTGTAACCTTTTTAAAGCAAAGGCTTCCTGCTTTATGCTTCACTCCCTCCATCAATGCTCTTTAATATTTTATTTTAAAAGTCAGCGTTTGATTCAATCCTTTTTTCACGGTGGCGAGAATCGCCGTCTGTTTTCCTGGGTTGTATTCAAAAGCGACCTGTTGCCCGTTCAGCCAGATTGTCTGGGGCCTGCTGTCGACATGGAAAACCAGTTTCCAGGATCGTTGGGTTGGCATTCCCTGATAATGACCGTCCACGGGGTGTAAGGTCAAAGTTCCCTCTCGGGAGCCGGTCTGGCTCCAATCCATCCGTGTAGAGGCATATCCGCCATTTAGATAATCGTTGCTGGTTCCGTCGTCTTCGATCAGGGTAAAACTGCCTTGGCTGCCCGGGTAAACATTCACCGTCAGTGTGTCGTTGTTCCCTTTTTCTATCGAGGATGCATATTGGCGCATCGGGATGATGGAACCTTGTTTTACGAACAACGGGATTTGTTCCAGTGGCGCCTTTACGATCTGTACCGTATCCCCCTGCAGCAATTCGCCGGTCCAGTAGTTGACCCATTTGCCTTGCGGCAGATAAACACTCCGGGTGGAGGCTCCTTTCTCGATAACCGGGGCAACCAGTATTTCGTTTCCGAAAAGAAATTCATACAAATGGCCTGGAATGTTGCGGATGATATTTTTCCCTTCAATGCGGGTCATCTCCGCAAAAGAATAGATGTAAGGGAACAAACGCATTCTCAGATGAGCATAGAACCGGAACGAACTGTCGGCCAGCGCCGAATACTTCCAGGCCAGGTTGGAAGTGGGATTCTCGGGTTGTGAAAATACCTCGGTGATGGGACAGAACATCGAGAACTCCATCCAGCGGATGTACAGCGGCTCGCTGGGGCGGCTTACTTTTCCCATATCAAAACCACCCATGTCGTTGGTCATGAAAGGGATTTCACTGGACTTCTCCGTCGGGTTGGTGTACATGGCAATGTTTTCCCTGAAGGCTACCTTGGGCACCCACGGGTTGAATTTTACAGTCGGTGTTTCCACATTCCAGTCCCCCCGGGTATCATTGGTCCAGCGGGCAGGATATTTTTTATACTCAGGATTATCCTGACCTCCGGTGTGGGCCAGAATAAATCCCCGTCCTTTGGTTTCCCTGCCCAGCTCCTGGGTCATCTGGAACATGGCCTTACAAACGCTGAGGGCGGAAGTTCGGTCGAGTTTTACAAAGTCAGCCCCTTCATCAAAGAAGTGTTTCATTCGTTGTTTGAAATAAGCCACGGCTTTCGGATTCTTGAAATCAATATCTCCGCAAAGGGTACCTTTGACTTTTTTTCCGTTCTGGAACATCGCGGTACTGATACTTCCATTGTGCCACGTGTTTTTATCGATGGTAATCCGGGAAAAGAATCCACGCTTTTTAAAAGCATCAAAATCTTTTTCGTTGCCTGTCTTCAGGATGCAGTTCCAAATCCAGAATCCGCCTTTGATATCATGATCATGAAGAAACTGCCACATCCTGCTTCGGTTTGGATAACTGACGGTGTCGCCGGAAAAATTGAGATATCCTTTGGGGCCCAGCCCCTGATCAGCATAACTCCAGAACCACGAGTCGATCCAATAGGCGTCGATGGGATAGTTGTGAGCCATGATCTCTTTTACACGATCAATGGTCCCCTGTTGGTTGGTGTACCCCCCGTATAATACTCCGAAGGCCCAGGCGGGCGGCATGACCACATTGGTGTCGGCCACCATTTGGCGGGTCGCTTTTTTATATTTGGGCGATTGGGTGCATGCCGTGTTGAAAAAAGACAACCCAAAGACAAGGGCTAATATCAATAATTTTTTCATGATGCTATTTTGTCTGATGGTGGTTGATATAATTTACCAGGATCCGTGCTACTTCAAACTGGGTCCGGGGTTTCAGATGGATCCCGTCGATGGTTTTAGAAGTGAAATCATGGTTTAGCGCCGAGTAGATATCAACAAAGCCGACCTGGTATTTTTCTGCAACCTTCCTGAATTTCAGATTGTTTTTTTGAATTCGCTGGTTGCTGCCCCCGTATTTTGCCACATAATACTTGCTGTGGTCGGTGGGAGGTGGGGTGATGATACAGATCTGCGGCAGGGTTTTGTGATGTTTTTTCATCCAGCTTTTGATATCCGTCAGTAAGGTGGCCATATTTTTGGGTACTTCCTTTTGCCGGTTCTTGAAAATTGCCTTGGTGTCGTTGGTACCCAGCCCGATGAATACATAATCTAGTTGTTGTCCTGGGTGCAGTTTTCCGTAAGCTTCCGAAAGATCCTGATCGATATTTTTTAATGTATTCAGTTCCGCATGGCCCAGGTTGTCGAACCCGATGGTGTTTCCCGGAATGGATTTATTGATAACAGTAGCATATGGCAACAACTTCATCAGCTGATGGGGCCATCCGAATTTAAAAGCCCCGTTGGAATCGCCAATCGTCAGAATGTTCAGACTGTCGAGATTTTTTACCTGGCCTGCCGGCACCAGAGCCAGTGACACGGGAACGATCATTTCATGTCCGCCTTCAAAAATCGTTAAGGAAAGCCGCGGGTAATGTTTTTCCAATTGAATTAAACGGCCGCCGATTTGCCTCAGAGAATCTGCCTTTGGATTGCACTGGTCTATCAGGATCCTGTTCCAAAGTTCTCGAGGAACCAGGGCATCTTTTTCATTGGGATACAGGGCTTTTGCCACTTTGTTATAAAAACGGAACGTCTGGCTGATGGGAACGGACCCTTTATAACCGTCGTGGACACCTTCGTAAATGTTCAGATAAGCATTCTTTCTTTCTTTTAGAGGGACGGAATAATACATCGGAGACCTTTTTTTTAGTTGATTCAGGTCCGTTTTCCCATTTAATTTTGCAATATCTGCCAGTTCTTTGGCGTAAATTTCGTGTCTTCCCCTCGACTGCCAGTACCATCGGTAAAGATCACTGATGGGTGCCCAGGCGTTGAAGCTCTTTACCGGATATTTTAACCGCATGTAGCAGAGCAGGGTGAGGTAAGCTCCGCCGGATACGCCCACAATGTGCACCTGGGTAGTATCCACATTTCCATTTTTTATGGCATAGTGAATGGCATCCAGCACATCCGACAATACCAGGTCGCTGCCGCAGGCATCCGGATTAAAATTCGGACCCCTGAAATTGGGATGAATGTAATTCCAGTTGCGCAACAGGACTTCTTTGGCCAGTGGATCTCCTTGCAGGTAGTCCCCGCTCCAGGTATGCAGGGAGACGATCAGCGGCTGGGGTGTCTTTTGAGTCGACTTGTAAAACATGGCGTCCTGCATGGCCCCATCTGCGGAAGATATGATCTGTACATGTTGTATTTTACTGTTCCAACTCCCGTTGGCGGTATTGTCCCATACCGCTTCTTTCTGCGCAAATGCAGCCAAGGGTAGACCCAACAGGCAAAACACGAGGACCCAAAGTTGTTTCATCTTATCTGCTTTAATTTTAAATTGTTATTTTAAACGAATTCATTATTTAAGTTTATAAACTCTCACGTAATCCACTTCCATCGTTGCCGGAAATATGGAATTATCCACGCCCATTTTGCCACCCCAGTTTCCACCGATGGCCAGGTTCAGGATCATAAAAAGGGGTTTGTTAAAAGGCCAGGTGGAAGCGTTTTTTACTTTCGGATCATAAGTGTAATACGGTTTGGCCGGGTTGTCGACGTAGAAGGATATTTTTTCAGGCGTCCAGGTTACCCCGTAAACGTGGAATTTGCTTTGGCCGTCAGGCACCTTGATCTTCGAAGTGTTTATTGTAGCCCCGTAACTCGAAGGCGTGTGGATGGAACCATGGTTCCATTGAGGGTCAAACCCCACACTTTCCATGATGTCTACTTCTCCACATGCCGGCCAGCCGACTTTTCCAATGTCTTCCCCCAGCAGCCAGAAGGCAGGCCAGGTGCCTCTTCCTTTCGGTAACTTGGCCCTGACTTCAAACCGGCCGTATTTCCACATCTCTTTGCCTTTGGTATTGATGCGGGCCGATGTATAGGACTTTCCTTTGTAGGCTTGTTTTCTGGCAACAATAAACAAATGACCGTCTTTTAAATACAGGTTTTGTTTGGAATTGGTGTAGTACTGTAATTCGTTATTTCCCCCGCCATGACCGTTGATCACATAATTCCATTGGTTCGTGTTCAGCGTTTTTCCATTGAACTCATCATGCCAAACCAATTTGTAATGTTTCTTTTGTGCCAGGGCAGGAAACGAAAAACAGAACAGGAGGGCCAGTAATGCATATATTTTATTCATAACACATTTGTTTATTTAAGAGCCATAAGAAGGGGAGAAAAAAACAGGACCCAGCCTGATTTCTTTCTCCCCTGCAAGTTAATATTTTACCAGTTCGGATTTTGTTTTAACTGACCGTTTGAGTGATCAATTTGTGTTTGCGGAACCGGATAGAAGACGTTTTTAGGATATTGCCATCCTCGGTATCCCAATACTTTTAGGGCCTGTCCAGTCCGGATCAGGTCGAAATACCGGTCGTTGGAGAATGCCAGTTCAAAACGACGTTCATCCCAGATTTTCTGTAAGGTAAGTTCGGATGCGGTATAATCAGGCTCTCCGGCACGTTCTCTGACTTTGTTGATGGAAACCAATGCTCCGGGAATGTCTCCGTTCATAAATTTGGCTTCTGCATCGATCAACAGCACATCGGCAAAGCGGAACAAACGGAAGTTTTGTTCAATTTGAAGCATCCAGTAACCGCCTTTAATACCCGAACGTTGATCTTGGGGAACATAGACTTTATAGTCATACCTTGGAGTCCCGGTGATCCCGTCCAATTGCGGGGCACCCTGAACCACCATGCCGTCCACCGTGGTATCTCCACGCCAGATCACGGAAGCTTTATACCTCAAATCGTGCTGGGCTTTGGCCCGGGCAGCCCATACGGATACCAGGGTATCGCTCGGAACGCTGTAGCCGAAACCACCGTCCTGGCCTTTGATCCATTGATTCAGTGAATAGGCGCTGCCGTTTACGGATCCAACGGTCCATGAGGCCCCGGCCTGGATTTCAAAGATCGATTCGGAGCAGTTTTCGTTTTGTAAACGGTAGAGATAGAAATAACTTGAATCGCCCTTGGCGGTAAACAGCTTATAGGGACCATTGTTAATCACATCATTGGTAACGGCTTCTACATCGGCCCAGGTTTTTCCATCGATGGCCTTCTTATCAGGCATAAAGTGAGCGCCTGACGCCATGTACATTAACACTTTGGCTTCCAGTGCACGGGCAGCCCAGGCAGTGACCCTTCCTTTGTTGGCATCATCCCATGCTGTTTTGCGCATGTGCGCAAAGCCCCAGTCAAGATCTCTGAGAATAAAACTATAAACCGAATCGACAGGGGAGGAGGGAATATCATAAGCCCCATCCTGTGGTATGCCATCATAAATGGGCACCGGGCCGAAAAGTCTGACCAATTCAAAATAATTCCAGGCCCGCATGAATTTGGCTTCGCCGATGATCTCATCTTTATCCCCCTGATTCATGTTGATGTTCGGAACGTTGGTAATGACCTGGTTACACTTGTTTATCGTGGAAAACCTTGACTTCCAGAGATTGGCAAATCTCACAAAAGAAGGGGTAAACGAATAATCAATAAAGGCATCCAAATCTGCCTGGCTGTTGGAGGTAGAACCTTTGGCCGTTTCGTCTGAAGCCATTTCTTCAGGCCCTAACACGTTGGGATCGTAATAGGCCCAATCGGAAACAAAACTCCCATAACAGGATGTGAGCGCGGCTTGGGCATCAGCAGCTGTTTTCCAGAACTGCGGCTGGGGCAACTTGTTGTAATCAGCAAAGTTTAAGTTTTTCTGACACGACATCATGCTTACTACAAAAACGAGTAATAATATTTTATTTAATGTTTTCATTTTTCTAATGTTTAATAAGTGACACTCACACCAATAGTATAGACCGAGGATAAAGGATATACACCGTTATCAACACCGGTCATGAGCGGATTGTTGGAAGCGATTTCGGGTGAAAAACCATTGTATTTGAAGGAAGTCAACGGATTGTCTGCATTCAGGTAGATCCGGAGTTTTTCCAAATGCAATTTGGAAAGGATGGTTTTGGAGAAAGAATATCCCAGTTGGATATTTTTTACTCTGAAATAGCTACCACTTTCAACGTAATAAGAGCTGGGTGTTCGCGGGTCGCCGGCATTGATCAGGACAGAAGGATAAGTACGGGAAGTCCCCTGGCCGTGCCACCGGTTGTTATAAAATGCCTGGTCGAAATTTCCGGTTACATACTCCAGAAGTCTGTTTTCATTGAAAATTTTGTTACCTGCAACGCCCTGGCAAAACACGTCCAGATCAAAGTTTTTGTAATTCACACCCAAATTCAAACCATAAATGTAGGGTGGGTTGGGGTTGCCGATGGCAGTCCGGTCGGAAGCATCAATCACACCATCATGGTTCATGTCGGCAAACATCAGGTCTCCGGGAACGGTT